>NZ_JBMDXJ010000497.1:0-5833 GCF_048594945.1 Pseudactinotalea sp.
GGCTCCGATGGAGAGCTGGGCACCGGAGCCCCGCAGCCCACGATCACGGCGCTGGATGATCTGGTCACCGAGGCCGCCGCCGCAGGTGAGCGGGTGACGCTCACGCTCGAGGGGCGCGAAGCCCTGACAAGCGCACGCAGACAACTCCAGCGAAGCGTGTTCCGGACCGTCCAGGAGGGCATGACCAATGCCCGCAAGCACGCTCCCGGCGCCCTGGTAGAGGTCGAGGTCCGCGCAACCGAGGAGACCGTGGCGGTCCGGGTGGCCAATCCGGTCCCGGTCGGGGTGACGCCGACCGAGGTGCCGGGTTCGCGCGCCGGACTGACCGGCCTCGCCGAGCGGATCCGCCTCGACGGCGGCCAGATGAGCGCCGTGGTGACCGATGGCTCGTTCGTGCTCGAGGCGGCGTTGCCATGGCGAGCATGAGCGCGACGCCCCCCGTGCGCGTGGTGCTCGTCGACGACGACCCGCTCGTGCGCGCCGGACTGCGTCTCCTGCTCGACGGCGACCCCACGATCGAGGTCGTCGGCGAAGCCAGTGACGGCGACGAGGTGAGCGACGCCGTCGCCGCCGCCGATCCCGACGTGGTGCTGATGGACGTACGGATGCCGCGGTGTGACGGAGTCGAGGCGACCGCCCGGGTGCGCGCCGAGCATGGCGAGCGACCCGCCGTCGTCATGCTCACGACGTTCGACGCCGACGCGACGGTGCTCGCTGCGCTGCGGGCGGGCGCGGTCGGTTACTTGCTCAAGCACGCCGAGCCGGGCGAACTGATCGACGCGGCGCGGCGCGCCGCAGCCGGTGAGTCGGTGTTCACGGCCTCGGCGCTGGCCGCCCTGGTCGACCATGCCAGGGCGACGGCGGAGCCTGGGACGACTCGTACCGCACCCGATCCGCTGGCCGGGTTGAGCAGGCGCGAGCGCCAGATCGCCGATGCGGTGGCCCGCGGTCTGTCCAACGCCGCGATCGCCGCCGAGCTCTACCTCTCGGCCGGCACGGTCAAAGCCGAGATCTCGACCATCCTGGCCGCACTTGGCCTCGAGAATCGGATCCAGCTGGCCGTGCTGGCACATCAGCACCGCGAGCCCGACCCACCCCGGCACTGAGGGCGGCCGGACCGGCTCAGGTCGCCGTCGAGGCCGCCGCGTCGCGTTCGACCTGCTTGGCCACCTTCGCAGCTTCCTTGGCGGCCTCTTTCGCGGCCGTCCGCGCCCGATCGCGTGCCTCGCGCGCGCGCGCCTCGTCGCGTTCGAGGGCACGCACACGCTGCTGCGTTGCCTTGCGCAGCGCGATCGCATCCTCGAGCGCAGTCTCGGCGGCGACCAGCGCCTGCTCCGGAGTGCGTTCGAGATGCTCCGCAGGCTCGACCGATTCGCCGTCGAACGCCGCGAAGGTGCGTTCGATACCCGGGATCAGCATCGACATGGCGATCTCGACGTCGTCACCCTCGCCGTCGTCGCCGAAGAAGGTTCCCGAACGCAGCACCGGCTCGAGATCGGGGAGCCGTCCGTCCGTAGCGACCTCCAGCACGAGGCGTCGGGTGGCTTCGTCGATGGGACTGTCGGAGTCCAGCTCTCGTTCGACGGCGGCGAATCCACGCATGTGCACCGAGATCGTCATCAGCGCCCCGAGCTTGGCCTCTGCCGGGCCGGGCAGTGTGCGAAGTGCGCGCATGCCCGCATTGACGGCGCGCATCTGGCCCGGCATCAGCAGCGCCTCCATCGACAGCGAGATGTCCAGCGCCCACGGGTGCTTGACATAGATCTGCCGGACTCGGGCAGCCCACTGCTGCAGCCCGACGCGCCAGTCGTCGACGTCGACCGGCCAGTCATCATCTGCGGCCGAAGCATCGAGCATCAGCTGGTGCAGGTCGTCCTTGGACGAGATGTACCGGTACAGCGCCATCGTGGTGAAGCCGAAGGTCTGCGCGACCCGTTGCATCGTGACGGCCTGCAAACCCTCAGCGTCCGCGATCGCGATCGCTGCCTCGACGATGCGTTCGTGGCTCAGCTCCCGCTTGGGTCCGCGCTGCGGCGCCGCCGCGACCCCCCAGGCGAGCGCGACCAGTCGTGAGAGGTCGTTCTCTGCCATGCCTCATCCTCCTTGCCCCGTCACGGCCCACCGTACGGGACCACAGACGCCCTGCAGGCAAACCGCGTTGCCGATCTACAGTTTTCCATGCATACTGTTTATCGCACACACCATACGCTTCTTCCACAGATCGGACAGCCATGGCTGACCCCATCGAGATCACCGGTCTCGTCAAGACCTACCGCGAGCCGGTGCTCGACCACCTCGACCTCGCCGTCGCCGGCGGCGTCTTCGCCCTCCTGGGCCCCAACGGTGCCGGCAAGACCACGCTGGTATCGATCCTCACCACGCTCGTACAACCGGATGCCGGGAGCGTGCGCATCCACGGCGTCGATGTGCTCCGAGACCCGGCAGCGGCCCGCGCGTTGGTGAGCGCCACCGGGCAGGAGACCACGCTCGACGACCTCCTCACTGGGCGCGAGAACCTCGTCATGCTGGGGCGGCTGCTCGGGCTCGGTAGCCGTGCTCGCGAACGGGCCGCCGAGCTCCTCGAGCAGGTCGACCTCGTCTCCGCCGCCGACCGGCAGGTCAGCACGTACTCCGGCGGCATGCGCCGCAGGCTCGACCTCGCCGCGTCCTTCATTGCCCCAGCACCCGTGTTGTTCCTCGACGAGCCGACAACGGGCCTGGATCCGACGAGCCGTCGGCGCGTCTGGAACGACGTCCGTACGCTCGCCGGCAGTGGGACCACGGTGTTCCTCACCACCCAGACGCTGGACGAGGCCGAAGCGCTCGCTGACCGGATCGCGGTGCTGCGCAACGGGCGCATCGTCGCCGACGGCACCGCAGCCGAGCTGACAGCGCTCGTCGGCGGACAGCGCCTCGACCTCGTCGATCCGGAGGGTCGCACCGTCCGCAGCATCGAGACCGACGGCAGCGCGGCCTCGATCGAGCATGTCCTCGCCACGCTCGACCCCGTCGAGCGCGACCTGCAGGTCGTGCTGCACTCCCCCACGCTCGATGACGCCTTCATCGCCCTGACCCATGACCCCGAGGAGATCGCCGCATGACCACCCTGACCTCACCTCACACCGCCGAACGAGGCGTGGGCGCGTTGCGCGCGAGCGGCATCTTCATCGGCCGCAGCCTCCGGCACAGCCTGCGCGACGGCGAAGGACTGATGATGGCGGTCGCACTGCCCGTGCTGCTGCTGCTCGTGTTCACCTACGTGTTCGGTGGAGCCATCCTCGAGCAGGGCTACGTCGACTTCGTGGTGCCCGGCGTCATCCTCACGTGCGCGGGTTTCGGAGCCTCGTCGGTGGCCGTGGCTGTCAGCCGAGATGTGACGCAGGGGGCGATGCGCCGCTTCCGCACCATGCCGATCCCGGCCGCCACGGTGCTCGCCGGCCACGTTGTCGCCAGCCTCCTGCGCAACCTGCTCGCCACCACGATCGTGATCGGAGTTGCACTCGCGATCGGGTTCCGGCCGAGCGCCGGCGCGCTCGAGTGGCTGGCCGTGCTGGGCCTCGTGGCCTTGTGGATCCTTGCGATCACCGCCCTGTTCGCATTCATCGGGCTCGTCTCCTCGAGCCCCGAGACGGCCAACGGATACGGGTTCGCCCTGCTGTTCCTGCCGTACATCTCCAGCGCGTTCGTCCCGATCGAGACGATGCCGCAGGTGCTGCAGCCGATCGCCCGGCACCAGCCACTCAACCCGCTCGTGGAGTCCCTGCGTGGTCTGCTCATCGACATGGGCGAACCGCCGCTGGCCGCCAGTTTCGCCTGGTGCCTCGGCATCCTCGCCGTCGCGACGATCCTCATCGTGCGCGGATTCCGGCGCAGCCGGGACCGGTAACCGCGTCAGGGACGTCGGCCTGCTCGCCCGAGCATGGAGCTGAACCCGAGCCCCGCGAGGTGCGCCTCGCGGGGCTCGAACCGGTTGCTGTAGACCCAGGGTCCGCTACACGAGACAGTGCGGTCCCAGCAGCGCCTTGAGGTCGCCGTAGAGAGCCGGTGTCCGTTGCACCCGGAGCGCGTCCTCCAGGCGCAGCACGGTGGCGCGCCCGGGCGAGGTCAGCTTGAGATGCACCTCGGTGACGCCCGGGTGGGTGCTGAGGATGTCGCGGAGCTGTTCGACCACCGGCGGAGTGCACCGGTTGGAGGGCAGGCTCACAAGCACCGGGGCGTCATCGGTGAGCGAGGTGTCGGGCACCGACATCTCCATGGCCAGCAGCGCCATCGTGTCGTCGCGGCGCCGCACGCGCCCCTTGACCACCACGACGGCGTCCTCGGCCAGCTGCGTCGAGTAGCCCAGGTAGGTCTCACCGAAGAACATCACCTCGACGCTGCCGGCCATGTCCTCGATCGTGACCGCCGCCCAGGCGTTGCCCGCCTTGGAGACCTTGCGCTGCAGGCCGGTGATGAGTCCGGCGATCGTGACCGTGGAGCCGTCGGGCCGGTCGGCATCTTCGTTCA
Organism: Pseudactinotalea sp.; assembly: GCF_048594945.1. NCBI lineage: Bacteria > Bacillati > Actinomycetota > Actinomycetes > Micrococcales > Cellulomonadaceae > Pseudactinotalea > Pseudactinotalea sp. Next base: position 4,507 of record NZ_JBMDXJ010000497.1, read on the forward strand.
GCGTGGCGATCGAGAGGTCGGCGGCCTGTTCCAGCACGTGCTCGATCCCGGCGAGCGGGTGGTCGGAGACATAGAGGCCGAGCATCTCGCGCTCGAAGGCGAGCTTCTGCTTCTTGTCGAACTCGGGGATGTCCGGTACCGCGACCGAGAAGGACATGCCGGCATCCTCGGCCTCCGCGCCAAGCGAGGCGAACAGGTCGAACTGGCCCTCGGCCTCCTTGCGCTTGGCGCCGATCACGGCGTCGACGGCCTGCTCGTGGACCGCGAGTAGCGAGCGCCTCGTGTGACCCAGCGTGTCGAAGGCGCCCGACTTGATCAGCGACTCGATCGTGCGCTTGTTGCACACCACTGCCGGCACCTTGTCCAGGAAGTCGGTGAAGGAGGTGAACGCCCCCTTCTCCTCGCGTGCCTTGACGATGGCGTCGACCACGTTGGCGCCGACGTTGCGCACGGCGGTCAGGCCAAAACGGATGTCCGCGCCGACCGGTGTGAACAGCGCCTCCGAGGCGTTGACATCCGGTGGCAGCACCGTGATCCGCATCCGGCGGCACTCGTTGAGGTACAGCGCCGACTTGTCCTTGTCGTCGCGTGTGGACGTCAGCAGCGCCGCCATGTACTCGGTGGCGTAGTTGGCCTTCAGATACGCCGTCCAGTACGAGACCAGCCCGTAAGCCGCCGAGTGCGCCTTGTTGAAGGCGTAGTCGGAGAACGGCACGAGGACGTCCCAGAGTGCCTTGATCGCGTCTTTCGGATAGCCGTTCTCGCGCATGCCGTCGCTGAAGGGGACGTACTCGGCGTCGAGCACTTCCTTCTTCTTCTTGCCCATGGCGCGGCGGAGCAGATCGGCTTGGCCGAGCGTGTAGCCCGCGAGCTTCTGCGCGATCTCCATCACCTGCTCCTGATAGACGATCAGGCCGTAGGTGGTGGAGAGGATCTCCTCGAGGGTCCCGGTCAGCGCCGGGTGCAGCGGCGTGATCGGCTGCAGGCCGTTCTTGCGCAGCGCATAGTTCGTGTGCGAGTTCGCACCCATCGGCCCGGGCCGGTACAACGCACCGACGGCCGAGATGTCCTCGAAGTTGTCCGGACGCATCTGGCGCAGCAGCGCGCGCATGCCGCCGCCGTCGAGCTGGAACACGCCCAGGGTGTCACCGCGGCCGAGCAGCGCGTAGGTGGCAGCGTCGTCGAGCGGTAGCGCCTCGAGCTCGACAGGCTCCTTGCCGTTGATCTCGATGTTGTTGACGGCGTCGTCGAGGACCGTGAGGTTGCGCAGCCCCAGGAAGTCCATCTTGACCAGGCCGAGGTCCTCACCGGCCGGGAAGTCGATCTG
>NZ_JBMDXJ010000498.1:0-3435 GCF_048594945.1 Pseudactinotalea sp.
GCTCGTCGAAGTACTCGCGGAAATCTCGAACAAGCTGCCCGTAGACGACAGTGGCCCCTTCAGCGACCTGGACCGGGTCCTGAGCTGGGTTGGCGACACGCTTGTCGGACTCGGCACGGACTCACCGATGGACGCCGTTCGGGACGTCCTGGGGAGGTTCAACAGTCCCGTTCTCCGTATTCGCGCGTGGCAGTCAGTCGAGAACAAGATCGAGCGTGCGTACCGATCCGCGACACCGCCATGGTTCGAGCAGGTGACGGCGGCGCTTGTGAAGCAGGCCGCCGACAACTTCCTCGAGCATCTCAAGCAAGGTGACGACGCCCCAGAAGGCTTCGGTGTCGGATACCAGGTCTACTTCGTCCTCCGCCACGAAGACTCTTCGCTTCGAGAGGCCGTACGCGAACTCATTGAGTCGGGAGGGACCCATGTATCTGTCCTCGCCTCCAGGCTTACGAGCGCTAGGACGGCCAGTGGGATCACACCGGACTGGCAGCTCTCACCTGACTTCGACCAGCAGACGTTCAACCAGTTGGCCCCTCCCGGCGACGACGCCTGGTACGACGAAACCATCCAGGACGTCGACGCTCGCGACCTCAGTTGGGCCAACCGACGGAAGTTCGCGGCCGGTCGTGTCGACCGGCCCCCGCAGCCATCCGTTCCCGAGAAAGTTGCAGGCGACGAAGGGCTTGAAGGCGCAACTGAAGAGCCAGCCGACGCGCAAGACAGAACCTCCTAGAACACTGGGGAGTGGCCCGGTGTCGGACCCACGGCGGCGGTCATTTCCGTGTAGGAGAACTGCAGATATAATACGGTCGTCCGGTCCGTCGCGGCAAACGTTGCTCCGTGCAGCGCTAGACGCCGTTTTCGTTTCCGAGATGTTCGGTTCTTCCTCTCCCGACGCTCCGTCGAACAGCGCGCGCGTAGGCCTTACGACACGGCAGACAAGCAACGCGAACCAGTGGCTTCGAGTTCGAACGTCGCATCGGGCCGCAAGTTTCGAGCATCGTCGACAACTGGATTGTTCGATCGATCGAGTGCGTCGATCAGAGTGTGAGGAGTGCGGCTCACTTACGAGGTTCGCATGGGCAGCCGAAGGTGATGTCCCCGAGCCGGCCGGCGCTGATCCGCCCGCAACGGCGACACCTTGTGTGGTGAGGGTCTTCGCCGTAGGAGGGCGCGGTCAGTGGGCCGAGGTAATCGAAGCCGTGCTCCTCGGCAATTGCCTTGGCGGCTTCATACGGAACGGGCGTCAAGTTTGCCCACGCGCCCTGCATCCTTCGTGCGTCACTAGCCCACCTGCGCCAGAAGCAAGCCCGGCAGGTCGGTTCGCTCCAGCTGTTCTTCTCAAGGGTGTAGTTGAAGCGATAGTGGGCCTCCGCCGAACAACTTAGGCACACTGTCAACTGAAAGTCGTCCGGGTGAGTGAAGGGCTCGAGTGGGCGCAGGCCGCCGATCCGCTGGATTTCCTCGATGTGGGCAGCGCACCACGTGGGCCTCGTCCGCGTCTTGAAGGCAGCGAATGTCGCGCAGCCTTCGACCGAACAGGCTTGATCGGTTGGAACTGGCGTCCGTCGCAATGGCCTCGGCGGCTTGGCTGGCTTCGGCGGCGCGGGCGCCGTCCGATCGGCCAGCCGGACACTTCGATCGCGGCTCGGAGCGGACATGGCCGGGTGGCGGTAGGAGGCCGTGGCGTCCGGGCTCCTGGTGTCGAGCAGGACCTCCACGCCGTCGAGCCGGTTGCCGTCGAGGCAGTGGAGGAAGTCGTCCTCCGTCATCACCTCAATCTCTTGGCCCTGGTCCTGCAACTGGAAGGCCTTGCGCGTCTTGCCCGAGACCTCGGAGCCGGGCCGAAGGACGGCAGGATTGATATCGCCGACTACCAGGACGTTGGTCCGCTTGGTGGTGTCCGCTTCTGCCAAGGCCCCAATTCGCGAGCACTCCTCCCAAGCGATCTGGCGCGTCATGGACATCAACTTGCCCGTGAACACCACGACCCGCCCGTAGAGGTAGCCGTCCACGTCAGCGTTGGGGTTGAGGTCAGGCCGCACGAGGTGGCCGTTACTGCTCGCGGTCGACACGCTGCCCTGATAGATGCCGCTGCTCATCTGGCCGACGCGGACCTTTACCGAGTCTGCAAGCGCGTCGAGGTCGCTAGCACCGAGGCGATCAGCCAAGCGACGGACCACTTCGACAACGGCGTAGGCGTCAGCAAGTGCGTCGTGGTGGTCATCGAGCACGTGGCCGAGGTGCTCGGCCACATACGGCAATCGGTAGCTCGGGAGCGCGAGGGCACGGCGGGCCATGACGAGGGTGCACAGGAAGCGCAGTTCGGGCCACTCGACGTTGTCCACCGCGCACGCGTAGCGGATCACTCCGATGTCGAATCCCGCATTGTGGGCGACCACCACGTCATCACCGATGAAGCCCACGATGTGCGGCAGCACCTCCTTCCAACGTGGCGCGTCGGCCACCATCTCGGCAGTAATTCCGTGAATCGAGACGTTCCAGAAGTCGAACCAGTCAGCACCTTCGGGAGGGCGGATTCGCCAGTGGCGCTTCTCCACGACCTGCCCATCGCGGACCCTCACGAGGCCAACCGAGCACGGCGAGCCGCGGTAGGCGTTTGCGGTCTCGAAGTCGATCGCGGTGTAGTTGAGCATCGGTCACACCAACTCCTGCTCGCGGAGACGCGAACCGAACCTCGGGGGAAGTAGGGCGGCCGGCAGCTGTCGGCTGTCGGCCACAACGTCGATACTTCTCACGTCCCTGCTCCTCCTTAATGCCGCAGTCAGGTGCAGACTAAGACGACCGCCCGACAGATGTGGCAAATCTGGAGTCCAGTATCGGGGTGCCCGCTCCCGCCGTCCACCGATCCGATCTCGTTGTGCCCGGCGCTCGGCCCGACTGGTTCGCTTCACGGCACAAGTTTTGAGGCCGCCCGCGGTGGAGGATCCCAGCAGCGTGCGCACCGACAACAGGGGCTGTTCCCGTGGGGCAACTCGGACCCGGGTGAGCCAGTTGGCACATCTTGACGTGACCTCTTCACTACGGTTGTGCCATGACGCGGCGCAACCAGGTGGACGGGATGCACATGGATCACCGGACTGTCACTGAATTGGGCGAGACGGGAGCATCCGGTGGATCGTGATCGTGGCGCGCACTTCTATCGGTCTGACTTCCAGGTCCACACGCCTAGGGACGCCCAATGGAAGGGGAAGAGAGCAACCGCTGACGCCGACCGAGTCACGTACGCACAATCCTTCGTCGCGGCGTGTCGGCGTATCGGCCTGAACGCAGTTGCGATCACTGATCACCATGACCTTCTGTTCGCGCCGTTGATCCGCAAGGCCGCGGAGAACGAGACGAACGAACAGGGCCAACCGCTTTCCACGGAGCAGCGACTCACCGTCTTCCCCGGTGTCGAGTTGACGCTCG
>NZ_JBMDXJ010000499.1:0-3226 GCF_048594945.1 Pseudactinotalea sp.
GTGCTCTCGTATGTGTACGACAGCGGCCGCGCCGACCTGGACGCGCTCGCACAGGAGGCAGCAGCGCTGTTCCTCCCGGTGAACGGACTCGACCCGACGACGTTCACCTCGGTCGCAGTCCTCGAACGGGATCTCGTCGCATTCACGCGGGATGCGCTGCACGGCGGCAGCGAGGTGGTCGGTTCCGTCACCTCGGGCGGCACCGAGTCGTGCCTGTTGGCCGTCAAGTCGGCTCGCGACCGACTCACCTCCACAGGTTCTGGCTCAGGTCGCTCTCTCCTCCTGATGCCGACGACGGCGCACCCCGCCTTCCGCAAGGCCGTCGCCTACCTGGACATGGGCATCGTCGAGGTTCCGGTCGAGAGCAGCGGCGCTGTGGATCCGGACAGGTTCCTGGCGACACTCGACGAGCACGCCGACGTGGCCCTTGCGGTGGTGAGCGCCCCGAGCTACCCGACCGGCGCGCTGGACCCGGTCACCGACATCGCGGCCGGGTGCGACGCGCGAGGGGTGGATCTGCACGTCGATGCGTGCATCGGGGGCATGGTGCTGCCGTGGTGGCCGGACCCACTTCCGCCGTGGGATTTCTCCGTTCCGGGTGTGACCTCGATGTCGGCGGACCTGCACAAGTACGGCTTCGCGCCCAAGGGCGCCTCGGTCGTGCTCTACCGAGGTCGGGAGCGTCACCGTGCGCAGTACTTCGCCACTGCCTCCTGGCCGGGATATCCCGTTGTCAACCCGACGGTGCTCGGCAGCAGGTCGGCGACAGCTCTGGCCGCCGCTTGGGCCGTGACGCAAGCGCTCGGCGTGGGCGGCTACGCGGAACTGGTCGGCCGTACAGCGGAGGCGGCCCGGCAGCTCGCGACCCGACTCGAGCGCGTGGACGGGCTCGCGATCACCGGTTCGCCAGCGGGCCCGTTGCTCGCTGTGACAGCCGCGGGGGAGGGCGGAGTGGACCCGTTCCTCCTCGTCGACGAGGTGCGGGCCCGCGGGTTCCTGCTGCAGGCCCAGCCCGCCTATGCGCAGCCGGACGGCACCTTACTGCTGCGGTCGGCCCACGCCACGCTCACACCCGTCTCGTTGCAGGTGGTCGACGCCCTGGGTGACGCGATCGCCGAAGCGGCCGACGTGGTCCGCGGCATAGAGCCACCCACTCCGGACCCGGCGCTGGTGGCTCGGGTCGCGGCGAACGGGCTGCCCGAGCGGCTCGCCGGCGTGATGGCCACGCTGGAGGCGATGCCGCGTGACCAGGCACCCGCAGTGCTCACCCATCTGCTCGCGTCGGTGATCGACCCGGACCGCTAGTGGGGTAATGTCGGCGGCGGCAACCACCACCTTTAAGCCCGTCCCGTGAGGCGGGGAAGGAGGAACGGCCGGATGACTTCTGGCACCCCCGCGCGCTCCGGCGGCACCGAGCGCGTCGTTCTCGACGAGAGCGACATCGCACGCGCACTGACGCGCATCGCCCACGAGATCCTCGAGCGCAACAACGGCTCCGCCGGCGTGGTGCTGCTCGGGATCCCGACGCGTGGCGCGGACCTCGCACGGCGACTCGGAGAGCGCGTGCTCCAGGCCGACGGCCGCGAGGACGAGCTCGACCAGTTCGTGGGCACGATCGATATCACGCTGCACCGCGATGACCTGCGCCGGAATCCGGTTCGGGCGATTGAGGCCACCACGATCCCCCCGAGCGGGATCGACGACAAGGTGGTCGTGCTCGTGGACGACGTGCTGTTCTCCGGGCGGACCGTGCGTGCAGCGCTCGATGCGATCTCCGACGTCGGTCGCCCACGAGCGATCCAGCTCGCGGTGCTGGTGGACCGTGGTCATCGACAGCTCCCGATCCGAGCCGACTACGTGGGTAAGAACCTCCCCACCGCCGCGTCTGAGCACGTCGGTGTGCGTCTGTCCGAGGTCGACGGTGTCGACGAGGTCGCGATCGACCGCGGCGAGGAGGCGACGTGATCCGACACCTGCTCTCGGCCAAGGACCTGAGCCGCGAGGACGCCGTCGCGATTCTCGACACCGCCGCCACGATGGCCGCCACGCAGCAGCGCGAGATCAAAAAGCTCCCGCCGCTGCGAGGCAAGACGATCGTCAATCTGTTCTTCGAGGACTCCACGCGCACGCGGATCTCGTTCGAAGCCGCCGCGAAGCGGCTGTCGGCGGACGTCATCAACTTCTCCGCCAAGGGGTCCAGCGTCTCGAAGGGGGAGTCGCTCAAGGACACGGCCCAGACCCTGCAGGCGATGGGCGCTGACGGCGTGATCATCAGGCACTCGGCCTCGGGCGCCCCGTACCGGCTCGCGACCTCGGGGTGGATCGATGCACCGGTGATCAACGCAGGCGACGGGAAGCACCAGCACCCGACGCAGGCTCTGCTGGACGCGTACACGATGCGGCGGCGCCTGCGCGGCGAGGAGGCGATCGGTGCGGACCTCAGCGGCGTCCGGGTGCTGGTGGTCGGTGACGTCCTCCACTCGCGGGTGGCGCGCTCCAACGTGGACCTGCTGCACACTCTCGGCGCCGAGGTCACGCTCGTGAGCCCGCCCACGCTGCTGCCGGTCGGCGTGCAGACGTGGCCGTGCACGGTGTCCTACGACCTGGACGGTGCGATCTCCGCAGGTGCGGACGCCATCATGATGCTGCGTGTGCAGCGCGAGCGGATGAGTGCAGCCGGCGGCGGGTTCTTCCCCTCACCGCAGGAGTACTCGCGCAAGTTCGGCCTCGACCGCAAGCGGCTCGCGGCGCTCGGTGGCGATGCGCTCGTGATGCACCCCGGCCCGATGAACCGTGGGCTCGAGATCTCAGCGGAGGCCGCGGACTCCGCGCAAGCCGTGATCCTGGAGCAGGTGACGAACGGCGTGGCCGTACGGATGGCGGTGCTGTACATGCTGCTCGGAGGCTCCGAGGGCGGAACCGGAGTGCAGCAGTGAGTGAGGACCGGAGCGGAGCGAGGACCGGAGCGAGCGTCGCTGCGCGACCGACAAGCACAGGAGTGCAGCAGTGAGTGAGGACCGGAGCGCAGCGAGTACCGACGAGCACAGGAGGAGCGGGACAGTGACGAGGGCATCGAGCGAGTGCTACCTGATCCGCGGGGCGACACTGCCCGACGGCAGCACGACCGATCTGCTGCTGCGGGACGGCGTGATCGCCGCGATCGGCGCGGGTGCGAGCGACGAGGCGGACGGCGCGACCACGATCGATGCCAACGGGCTGCGGGTGC
>NZ_JBMDXJ010000005.1:0-3904 GCF_048594945.1 Pseudactinotalea sp.
GCTCATCGTGTACTCGGTCGCCAACGGGGCGGGATGACCGGATCCGTCACCGATCCGCAGCCCGTCGGCATCGGCCGTGTACGGCTCGATGAAGGCGTATCGGGCGGTCTGGGTGTTCTGGCCGGGGCGAGCCTGGAACACGAACCAGTCGGTGCCTTCATGATCGGTGAAGTTGGGACCCGTGCCGGTTCCCGTGACCTCCTCATTCAGACTCATGATCGGCTCGGGATTCTTCACCCAGTTCGCCGCAACCATCGGGTCGCCGCCGGTGTACTTCAGATAACCGATCGCGTAGTAGATGGTCCAGTAGCCGCTGGCGGAGTACGAGAGGAACACCTCGCCGTCATCGCCGTAGACAGCGGTGCCGCCTTCGACGACCTTGGGCCACCACATGTTCGGATCGCTGGTCGACTGGGCGTAGCCGTGCTCCTCCCAGTCGTACTCGGACCGAGTGATGATGCTCGACTCGCCCGTGAAGGTCCACGGGTTGGCGATACGGGTCATGTTGATCGTCTGGTGGAACTCGGACGTGCCGCGCCCCTCCTCGAGGACGTAGGTGATGAAGGTCTCGCCCGCTACGCGCATGAACGAGATACCCGCCACGAACTCGTCGGTGTTGAAGTCGGGGTCGTTCTCGCTCGTGATGCGCTGCGGGACATTCTCCTCGCCAGTCACCGGGTTGCCCCAGCGGCCCATCAGGTCATCGCCGTCGAGCGCCTTCAGCACGTACTGTCGCTGCCCCTCGGCGGCCGGGTCGTTGGGGTCGGTGGCCGATAGGTACAGGTACCACCCTGCGTTCTCCTCGCCCACATCCTCGGCGGTGAGGTGATGTACCTCCGGCGACCAGAGGTTCCGCATGTCCTCAGGTGCGAAGATCACCGAACCCACCGACTCGGACAGATCCGAGGGATTGGCTACCTTGTGCAGCGCCATCGTGCTGCCGGAGGTGGCCAGGAAGTAGTACTGCCCCTCGTGCGTGAAGATGTACGGGTCCGCGGCTCGCACGATCGGATTGGTGAACGTCAGTTCGCCGCGCGGCGTCTCGGCGGCAACGTCGGGGTCGACGTGCAGCGCGCTCGCCATGCTTCCGCCAAAGGCCTCGGTGCCAAGCAGGTCGGTGAGGTGCCCGAAGTCACCACCGGTGACCGTCACCTCATAGTCGCCCTCCAGGTCCGTCGTCCGCGACTTCGCCGGTGCGATCGCCGCCCAGAACTCGCCGCCGTTCACGGTGAGATCCACGTCGTAGTCGGCCTGGTAGGCGCTCCCATCCTCCTCGTAGACCGCGTAGATACCCTGCATGAACGTGCCGCCGTCGATGGTGGCAGCCAGCGAGCCCGCGCCATAGCCACGGTGGGACAGCACGATCGGCCCGAAGAACGTTCCGCCGTCGATCTGGACGTTGACGTCGGCGCCGTCCGTGACCGCCTCGACGTTGTCAGAGCCACCCCGAAGGCTGGCCCACTCGCCACCTTCGACAGTCACAGACGTCGCTGGCGTCGGTGTGCTCCCGTCGCTCCCACCGACGATCGTCAGGTACGTCTCGCCTCGGCGTGTGAACTCGGTCTCGACGTTGGTGCCGATCGTCAACGGGTGCCCCATGCCGTAGATGGCGCCGTTGGTCGTCGGGGACTGCAGCAGCAGGTTCTCGAAGGTCGTCGGGCCACCGAGACGCATCGGCCCCTCGATCTGCAGCGCGGCGCCCGAGCCGGCGAAGTCGATGTCGCCGTCATCGGTGGTGAGCAGGACGCTCGAGCCGTACTCGCCCAAGTCATAGCCGTCCACGGTGTATTGATCCGTGAGCACCACGCGTCCGTCGCCGGACAGCGTGGCGATCGCGGATGCGAGGTCGCCGAGCGCGTGGGGAGGGCTACTACCGTCGCCGTCGCCGGCCGCCGACACGTACACGACCTGGTCATCGGTCACGTGCTCGACGACATCGGCGATCTGCTCGGCGATCGCCGGCTCGGCTCCCGGTAGCCGCACGAGCGCGCGCTCGTCGCCGTCGGTTGCTGCCCAGTTCGCCAGCGAGAGTGCGCCGATATCCGCGGTACCGAGACGGACCTTGACCGCGGCATCCGCACGGTCCAGCTCCGCACTCCCCACGCTTCCGGAGATCAACCGGGCCGTCAGGGCTTCCGTGACACGGCCGGCCGACGAGGTCAGCGTGCCGACCTCACCGCCTGCGATCGTCACGAGCGCACCCGCCACGGCATAGGGCTGGTCAGTCCCTGCCCACACGTGCTCGACGGAGCCGCCCGCCACCGTCACGTCGGTCGTCCCGGCGAAGTCGGCGCTCAGGCCCGTGATGCCGACCACGCTGGCGAAGGAACCCGAGAGGATCGAGATCGAGGCGTTGTCGCTGGCGCCCGCCACCGTGACCTGGCTGCCGTCGGCCACCGTGATGCCGTCGCCGATCGTGAGGTCCGCTCCGTCGACCAACAGGTCGAGCGCACCAGCGTTCGCGAGCTCGACCGAGGAGACGGTGACGTCGCGGGCGAGCCTGATCTCGGCGTCCGCCGGGAAGGAGATCGACGAAGACCCGTCACCCACGAACGAGACGCGACCAGCGCCGTCGGCAAGGGTGTCGGCATCGACATCCCAGGCGACATCGCCCGAGATCGTGATCGCCCCGCCGTCGGCGGCAAGCAGCCCCAGCGCAGTCTGAAGGCTCCCGCAGGGGTGCGCCTCGGAGCACTCGGTGCCCGAGCCGCCCGCGCTGACGCGGACGTCCGCGGTGTTGACGAGGACGTCGAAGATCTCCCGGAGCGCTGCGACCTGCGTCGCGGTGTAGTGCTGCCCAGCGAAATGCACGGTCCGGACCGGTGCGAAGTCGAGGATCTGCTGGTGCCGATCCTCACCGCCCCAGGCGTTCTGGGCCTGGATGGCGCCGAAGGTCACGCCATCCAAGGTGAGGTCGACGTCCTCGACGACGTTGTTGATGTCGATCGTGTTGACATTGCCGCCTCTCAGGTCGACCGTGGCCGAACCGACGATGTAGCGCGTCACGTCGCCTGCGGTGTGCAGGGCGCCCACGCGACCGCCGGTCATGGTGATCTCGGTGCTTCCCGAGTAGTGGTTCTCCAGCGAAGCGCCGAAGACCTCCTGCACGATGCCACCGTTGATCGTGATGTGCGAGGTGCCGGTGTAGGTCTGCGTACCGACGCCCTTGCCGCGGCTGAAGCCCGCGATCTTGTAGTACGTACCCGAGTTGATCGTGATGTGGGAGTCGGCATCGAGGGTGGTGTCCTCAGCGGAGGGGCCGTGATAGCCGCCCACGACGAAGACCTGCCGAGCCCCGGCATTCGGCTGACTCACCATGGTGAGGCCCTGATCCATCGTGATGGGGTGCCAGTTCGCGGCGAAGATGGCCCACTGCGACGTCACCACGGTGAGGTCGGCGAAGGTCGTGGGACCCGAGAGGTTGTACTCCAGGAACGGGGTGTCTCCGAAGACCAACCGCCCGGGGTAGGTCTGCTCCCCATCTGTGCTGGTCACGAGGATCTCGTCGGTGTGGGCGGGCTCGATGAGCGTGGCGTCCAGCGGATAGTCGCCCATGAGAACCACGCGGCCCCCGTCGGCGGCGACAAGCGTCAGTGCCTGATCGAGGGACCGGACTGGCGCTGACGGCGTGGTGCCCGCAGCGCCGTCGTCGCCCTCGACGGCATCGACGTAGACGACGAGCTCGTCGTCGGCTGCTGCCGGTGGCGCTGCGGACAATCCGCACAGAACCAGGGCAACGGCGGCGACCATCGCCGCCAGCAAGGTGGACAGGCGTGACATGGGGCTCCCCAAGGTGAGTGCTCTGATCGCGCTACGCATCCACAACGTCGGTGGTGGGATGTCGTGGCGAAGCACGAGGTTTGTAAGAACAACTAACTGTTGTGATTGTTCTCAATCACCGTAG
>NZ_JBMDXJ010000050.1:0-7276 GCF_048594945.1 Pseudactinotalea sp.
CACCCTGGGTCGCCTTCGTCCAGCACCGCGGACCTCGTGTCGCCACGCTCGTGCTGGCCCAGGATCCCGAGCACGTGCTTCCCTGGTTCCTGCGCGCCGACGACTACGTGGGTGCCGGCCCGGCACTCGCCTGGAGCTCGCCGCTGCGGGTTCCCCCGGGTGAGATTCTCACGGTAAGCCTCGGCGCCGTCATGCTCGACGGCGCTGCCACGGCCCCGGAGGCGGAGGCGCTCGCCGCCCAGGTGTGGTGACTCAAGCGATCCGGCCGGCGGCCGCCATCGCATCCGCGATCGAGGCCGCGAGTCCAGTCCCTGCGAGCCAACCGCCGGTGGCGTCCAGGTCGGTCGCCTCGGCCAGCGCCTGACGCATCGCGTCGCGATGCGTGCTCATCGAGGGCTCGACGGCGGAGCGAGCCATCGCCCATCGGGTGCGGTCGGCGTCACGCAGATCGGCGGACGACCACGCTCCGCCGGTCAGTGTTCCGGCATCGGCGAGCGCCATCTGCACGAGGGCATCGTCGGGTGCGTCGACCGCGTCGTAGGTCAGCCGCAGCACCGCGCGGTCCCCCGCCTGGTGCGCCAACCAGGCCCACTTGGCGCTCGAGAAGGTAAGCGCACGAGCGCGAACCCGATCCCCGCCGTCGGCGACGATGACACCGGAACGGTGGGCTCCGCCGTCGTGCGCGAGAACCAGCGTGACCAGATCCACCGGGCGGGGCGCCGGCCATGACCGAGCCACGGCCATGAGCGGTTCCGGCAGCCCGCTCGGCCACCACCACGGCGGGCAGGCGAGCAGCAAGCGGTCGGCGTGGACCACGGTGTCGTGCGAGGTGCGCACGCGCCAGCCGCGCAGATCCGGCTCGACGGCGGTCGCAGCGGTCGGCATCGTCGCCGAACCGTGGCTCGTGAGCTCGCCTGCGAGCGCGTCGACGAGCTGGGCCATCCCGCCGTCGAGACCGGCGAGCTGGCCGCCGCCACCGGTCAGCGCCGCCGCGAGCGAGCCCTGCTCGGCGAGCCGGTCGAGAACACCGGGCAGCAGCACGCTGGGCGGCACCTGGTCGATGTCGAGCCGATGCACACCCGCCACGAGCGGGCGGGGCCAGGCATCGACCACGGCGTCGCCCATGCGTGCGCGGATGAGCGCGCCGAGGGTGGTCGCGTCGGCGCCGACTCTCGCTGGAAGGGTCGCGTCCTGCTGGGCGCGGGCGCGCGCATCGCCGTCCAGCTCCTGGAGCCCCGTGTCGCTGAGGTCGGTCGGGATGCCCAGCACCGCGCCATCGGGGATCCGGGTGCTTCCGCCCGGGCGGTAGACGCTGGTGCCGTTCGGCTCGGGCGCACGGACTCGCTCGGCGAGGCCGAGCTCGGCGAGAAGTGCGACGACCGTGCCGCCACGGGTGGCGAAACCCTCGGCGCCGACGTCGAGGTCGAGGCCGTCGAGATGTCGGTGTGCGAGCGCGCCGCCGAGGTCCTCAGCGTCGAGCACGGTGACAGCGTGGTCGGCTCGGGCGAGCTCGCGCGCGGCGACCAGGCCCGCGATGCCGCCACCGACGACGACCGTGGAGGAACGCATTCCCCGAATGTAGTCACTCGCGGATGGCGCCCTCGACCATGCCGCGGATGAAGTGACGTTGCAGGAACAGGTACAGCACCACAACCGGAAGCGCCACGAGCACGGCAGCCGCGGCGAGCAGCCCTGTCGCCTGGACGTGCTGCCCCTTGAAGATCGCGAGCGCAAGAGGTGCCGTGCGGAAGTCGCCGTTGGGGCTCATCACCAGCGGGATGAGGAACTCGTTCCACGTCCACATGAACACGAGCAGCACGAGCGTGACCACGGCGGGGCGACCGATCGGCACGAGCACCGACCACAGCGTGCGCCAGCTGCCGGCGCCGTCGAGTCGGGCTGCTTCCATGACCGGGCGTGGAGCGGAGCGGAAGTAGGCGCGCATCCAGTAGGTCCCGAACGCGATGGACTGAGCGATCTGGGGCAGTGCGACGGCCCACAGCGTGTTGGTCAGACCGAGCGCGCGCATGTCGTAGAAGAGCGGGACGACGATCGCTTCGGCCGGCACCATCAGCCCGAGCAGGAACAGCGCGAAGATCACGCTGCCGCCGCGCGTGTCCATGGTGCCGAGGGCGTAGCCGGCGAGCATCGAGGCCAGCACGGCGATCGAGACCACCACGATCGCCACCGTGGCCGAGGTGAGCATGTATCGGCTGAACGAGCCCTCGCTCCAAGCCTGCACGAACACCGAGAGACCGCCGGGCGAGGTGGTGCTCGGGGACAGTGCAGTCACGAGGACCACGGCGATCGGGGCGAGCGCGAACACCGCGAACGCCACGAGAACCACGTAGTTGGCGGCGCGCTCGCCGCGGGAGGTGGTCACCGCTCGCCTCGGTCGACGACCCGGTTGACGACCAGGTTGATCGCGAAGATCAGGGCTGTCAGCGTCACCGCGATCGCGGCCGCCGATCCCACAGCGCCCTCACGGAAGGCCCGCTGGAACACCTCGTAGGCCGGCACCGTGGTGGAGTTACCCGGTCCCCCGCCGGTGGTCACGTAGACGAGGTCAAAGGTCTTGAGCGCAGCCACGATGGTCAGTGTCAGCGCAACCGCGATCTCCGCACGGATCGAGGGCAGCGTGAGCGCGAAGAACTCCCGGACCGCACCGGCGCCGTCGAGGCGAGCTGCCTCGTACTGTTCACGCGGCAGCCGGGCCATGCCCGCGAGCAGCAGCACGGTGACCAGCCCCATCTGCACCCAGGTGCCGACGATCCCGACGGCGGGCAGCGTCCACGTGTAGTCCCCCAGCCAGGTGCGGGCCAGCTGGTCGAGGCCGACGGCGCGCAACGCTGAGTTGAGCGTGCCGTTCGGCGCGTAGATCTGCCGCCACGCCACGGCCACAACCACCATCGCGATCACCTGTGGCAGGAACACCACGGTACGGAACAGCGCGAGGCCATGCACCCGACCGCGGTTGAGCACGGCGGCGAGCAGCAGCCCGATCGCCAGCGGCAGCAGCGAGAAGAACCCGATCAGCACGAGGGCGTGCCCGAAGGCGGCGCGCAGGTCGTCCTCGGTGAGCAGCTCGGCGTAGTTCGCCAGCCCGACGAACGTCGACGCTCCGAGCCCGTCCCACTCGTACAGCGAGTACTGGACCGAGCGCGCCAGCGGGTAGAGCAGGAACCCGCCGAACAGCAGCAGCGCCGGCGCCAGGTACGCGTACGGCAGCCAGCGCCGCTCGCGCACGCCTATCCGCCCTGCGTGAAGGCGCTGTAGTCGGCTTCGAGGCCCTCGAGGAACTCCTCCGGCGTGGCTTGGCCGCCGATGAGGTCCTGCAGCCCGGCACCGAGGGTGTCGCCCATGCTCGGGGTGGCCCAGTCGAGGTAGGGCAGCAGGCTGCCGGTCTCACTGACGGTGCCGAACGCCTCGAAGATCTCCGCGTTGACACCGGACTCGGGAGCCAGCTCGGCAGTGCGGTTGACCGGCATGTTGCCGGTGTCCGCGAGCACACCCATCGCGTCGTCGCTGGTGATGAAGTCGAGGTAGGCGGCCGCCGCCACCTGATTCGGGCTCTGTGCGGTGATCGCGAACGGGAGGCCGGTGCCGCCCGTGGTGGCGACCGCCCCACCGGACTCGACCGGCGGCGGCGCCATGAACCCGACATCCTCACCCATCGCGGCCTCGAGGTCAGCGGCGAGCCAGGACCCTCCGATGAGGAAGGTCGCCGAGCCCTCGGAGAACTCCTGCCAGGCGGCGTCGTAGTCCGTACCGTTGGGGCCCTCGTTGATGTAGCCGGCCTCGACCCACTGCTGCAGCTCGGTCGCTGCGGCCACGTTTTCCTGCGTGGTCCACGAGGCGCCTGCGTTGCCCATCCCCAGCGCGGCGATCTGGTCGGCCGGCACGTGCTGTCCCTGGATCGGACCGAACACGTGCACGGCGGGCCAGCCGTCGAGGTTGCCCAGCTCGATCGCCGTGGCGCCGTTGCCCTGCACGGTCGCCAGCGCGGCGGTGAAGTCGTCCCAGGTCCCCGAGCGCAGCGCCTCTTCGTCGAGCCCGGCGTCCGCGAGCGCGGTGCGGGAGAAGAAGACGCCGACGATCTCGCCGGTCTGGGGCAGCCCGTACAGAGCGCCCTCACCGAAGGTCGCTCCGCCGTCGCCGTAGGAGGAGACCGCGAGGACCGAGTCGCTGTACCTGTCCCGCCAGCCGTACGCCTCGGCGTACTGATCCAGATCGAGCAGGAGGCCGGCCTCCACGAACGCACCCATGGTGCCGCGGGTGTTGTTGGCCTGGACGACGTCGGGGGCGTCGTCCCCGGTCAGCGCACCTCGCAGCGTGGTCTCCAGGTCGTCGAACGACTGCGACACACGGTCGATCGTCACGTTCGGGTACTGCTCCTGGAACGCCTCGTTGAGCTGGGTCATCTGCTCGTCCTGACCGCCACGGACCTCCTGGTCCCAGACGGTCAGCGTCACATCGCCGAGCGCAGCGACATCGGTGCTGATCTCCTGCGGGTCGGCCGTGGTGCCGTCATCCGTGGTGCCGGTGCCGGGTGCACAGGCAGCCGCCAGCAGGGCGAGCGCGAGGCCGCCTGAGATCGCGGCTGCTGAGGTGATCCTTCTCATCGGTGCTCCCGGGGTCTGGCTGGGCGTCGTCGTTGGGCTCGGCCCAGTCTCCCACCCGGGACCGACAACCGGTGCGCTCAGAGCGTGTGAACGAGCTCGACGATGCGGGTGAGCACGTCGGGGTCGGTGGTCGGCGGCACGCCGTGGCCGAGATTGACCACGTGGGCCGGGGCGGCGCGACCGCTCTCGACCACGGCCCGGACGTGGCCCTCGAGCACCTCCCACGGTGCCGCGAGCAGGGCCGGGTCGATGTTGCCCTGGAGCGGGACACCGGGGACCGAGGCCGCAGCCTCCGCGAGCGGTGTGCGGTGGTCCACGCCAACCACGTCGGCGGCGCTGGCCATGGCGGCAAGCAGGTGGCCGGTTCCGGTGCCGAAGTGCACGGTGGGCACGCGCTCGCGGGCTGCGGCGAGCGCGGCGGTCGAAGCGGGCAGCGCGGCGCGCTCGTAGTCGGCGAGGCTGAGCGAGCCGGCCCAGGAGTCGAAGAGCTGCACGGCACGTGCGCCTGCGCCGATCTGGGCGAGGAGGAAGGCCGAGGAGAGTTGCGCCGTCCAGTCCATCAGGCGCTGCCATGCCTGCGGGTCGGCGTGCATGAGGGTGCGCGCGGCGAGCTGGTCCTTGCTCGGGCCGCCCTCCACGAGGTACGCGGCGAGGGTGAACGGCGCGCCGGCGAAGCCGATCAGCGGGGTCGTGCCCAGCTCGCTCACGAGGATCCGCACGGCCTGGGCGACGGCATCGAACGCCTCGGGCGTGGCGCCGCCCGGTGCGTGAGCAATGAGTGCGGCGACGTCGGCGGCGGTACGGACCGGCTGCGCGAGCACGGGGCCCTTCCCGGGGACGATCTCGACGTCGACGCCCACGAGCTTGAGCGGCACCACGATGTCGCTGAACAGGATCGCGGCATCGACGCCATGGCGACGGACCGGCTGCAGCGTGATCTCGGCGGCGAGCGCGGGGTCGAGGCAGGCGTCGAGCATGCGGGTGCCGACGCGGAGCTCGCGGTACTCGGGCAGGGACCGGCCGGCCTGCCTCATGAACCACACCGGAAGCCGCCCTGGTCGTTCGCCCCGGTAGGCGCTGAGCAGGGGGGCGGTGGCGAGGGCGGGCGAGTGCGGCACCGCTCGATCCTGCCATCGCCATCCGCTGGATGGACGTGACGGGGCGTCACCACACGGAAACACAACGCCGCCTACCCTGGTGTTCGTGCTCGTATGCCTGGGAGCGAGCCACCGCACCGCGACGTTCGACCTGCTCGAGCGGCTCGCGTCGGGGCTCGAAGACGTGGTCTCCCCCACCGCTGCCCGCGGTCGGGTGACGTTGGCGACCTGCAACCGGTACGAGCTCTACCTCGATGTCGACGACGACGCCGAGCCGGCCGCGCTGGTGAGTGACCTTGCGCGCGCGGCGCATCTGGACCCCGACGAACTGGCCCACGGCATGCGCGTCATCGAGGGCAGCCGGGTCAGTGCGCACCTGTTCGCGGTCGCCTCCGGCCTCGACTCGATGGTGTTCGGTGAGCGTGAGATCACGGGTCAGGTTCGGCGTGCGCTGGCCGATGCGCAACGCGCCGGCGTGACCACACCTGGGTTGGAGCGGCTGTTCCAGGGCGCGACGGCGACCTCTCGCGAGGTCCGCGCGATCAGCGGGATCAGCCAGGGCGGCCAGTCGATCGTGCAGCTCGCACTCGATCTCGCTCAGTCCCGGATCGGCGAGTGGCGCCAGGCGCGCGTCCTGGTGATCGGATCCGGCAGCCACGCCCGCGCGTTGTGCGGGGCGTTGGTCGAGCGCGGCGTCGCGGCGATGGCGGCCTGGTCGCCCTCGGGCCGAAGCCTCCCCCATCCCGCGGTGCGTATGGTCGACGGCGCAGCGCTCAATCGGGAGCTCGGCGGGGCCGACGTCATCATCACCTCCACGACCCGACAGGCGTTGACCACGACGAGGCTCGCGCTGGCGCGGGGCGGCACGAGCAAGCCGACGCTGGTGGTCGATCTCGGGATGCCGGCGAACGTCGACCCCGCGGTCGCCGAGTTGCCTGGCGTCGACCTGCTCGACCTGCCCACGATCGGGTTGCACGCCCCGGTGCCGGAGCTGCAGGCGAGCGCACAGGCACATGACCTCGTGGAGTCCGCTGCTGGGGCGTTCGACGCGAGCGCCGCTGCGGGTCCGGTGATCACGGCCTACCGCGAGCACGTGATGAGGCTGCTGGAGCAGGAGCTGGCCCGGATGCAGTCACGGCCGGGAATCTCGGCCGAGGCTGCTGAGGCGACCGAGCGTGCGCTGCGGCACTTCGCCGGCGTGCTGGTCCACGGTCCGACCACCCGTGCCCACACGCTCGCAGCCGAGGGGCGCCTCCCCGACGTGGTCACCGCCGTCGAGACGCTGTACGGCCTCCACCCCGATGCGGCGCCTGCGGCGCAAGATGCGGTCGAGTCCGCCACCGCGTAGCGTCCCGACCCGCTTCCGCCCAGTCCCCCACTTCCACGCCTCGGCGCGTGCTTGCGCGGCTTCTCCTCCGCCGCCGTCGGATCCTCAGCCGATGTTCAGGAGTCCGTACGTGACGTCGTGTTCGTCCTGGGTGAGGGGGTCGGGATCCTGCCAGGGGTCCCAGGGTGGTGTCCAGGCTTCCTTGACCGTGGTGGGGACGTCGGAGCGGG
>NZ_JBMDXJ010000500.1:0-9019 GCF_048594945.1 Pseudactinotalea sp.
ATCGTCGCCCTGTACGTGGGCCACCAGCGCTACGTGCTGGAGGATTCTGACGCGATCCTGTCGCGCGCGAACCAGGCACTCGCCACGCTCGAGCGGTACAAGGAACGTCTCGACGAGGTGGCCGGCACCCTCTCGGCGCTCGAGATCGAGGACCTGGTCACGGTCCGCGACGTCGCCGCTGTGGTGCAACGCCTGGAGATGGTGCGGCGCATCTCGGTCGAGATCGACGACTACGTCATCGAGCTCGGCACCAACGGCCGACTGCTGGAGCTGCAGTTCGACGAGATGAGCGGCGGCATCGGCAGCGGGTTGGAGATGGTGGTCCGCGACTACCTGGACGAGCGCTCGGCCCGCACGCTCGCCGACGTGCTCGGCGATCTCTCCACCTTGGACTCCTCGCAGCTGCTGGACCTGTCGCTGATCGCCCGCGTGCTCGGGCTCGGCGGCCGCCAGGGCGAGGCGCTCGACTCGGCGATCGCGCCGCGCGGTTACCGGATGCTCATGCGGATCCCGCGGCTGCCTTCGACGGTCGTCAATGCGCTGGTCACCCACTTCGGGTCGCTGCAGCGGATGCTCTCGGCCACGATCGACGATCTCGAGCTCGTCGAGGGTGTGGGCGCCCAGCGTGCCCGGTCCGTGCGTGAGGGCCTGTCGCGTCAGGCCGAGTCGAGTCTGCTGGAGAGGTTCTCCTAGCCTGCGAGCTCGGCCAGGATCCGGGCGTCCACCTCGCGCCGCGAGCGCAGGTAGTGGTCTGGGTCGTAGCTGAAGGCGTCGTAACGGAGCGCGCCGCCCTCATCCACGTAGGAGCGCGCGGTGACCTCGTCGGTGAGGTCGCGCAGCAGCTGCAGGGCGCGGTGGTCCGACATCGCATGGGCGAAGACACGGTGTCGGATCGAGGGCAAGAGTTGTCCGTCGGTCCCGGGGTAGACCACGAACGGGTCGCCCGCGGGAAACGCGCCTCCGGCGCAGGTGTCCTGGAACGGGTCCACGGGCTCGACCGAGTCCTGGGTGCGCCAGAAGTTGAAACCCCAGTGCAGGAATCCGGGCGCACCGGCGACGAACAACTGGCGGCCCAGCACCCGGTTCCGCAGGGACGGCAGTCCGATGAATCGGTTTGCTACGTCGCGGTTCTGCGACACGCAGTAGTAGACCCACGGGCTCAATCCCGCGTCGAGGAAGGGCTGGACGTGGTCGGTGGCCACGATCGGCGTTGCCACCACGCCCTCACGAGCGAACGCGAAGTCGCTCAGGGCGTCGGCCACGGTCGCGCCCTGCAGGAGGTCCGCCACCACCTCGCGTGCTCGGCGGTAGTCCTGCAGCATCTCCGCGCGCGGCTCGTCGCTGATGTGAAACATCACGGTGCCTTGCCAGTGCGCGTCGAGGTAGGCACGCAGGGCCGGTAGCAGCTGCTCGAGCAGCTCGCGGTAGCTGGGGTGGTCGGCCGGGACGTGCCAGCCGAACCGGCGCTCCTGCCCAGCAGGCGTGTCGACGTAGATCGCCGGTGTGGCGCGCGCGCCCCACTGGGTGAACAGGTGCGCGATCTCGATGTTGCGCATGCCGTGCCGGGCACACGCCGCGAGCCACCGCTCGAGCCGGTCGAAGCTGAACTCATAGCCGTGGCCGTGGTCCGCGATGCCGAGGAGTTGCACCGGGGTTCGGGTCCCTCCGACGGCGGTGTCCAACGGAGGTGTCCAGGTGGGTGTCAGCACCGAGTTCACCTGCATCTGCGCCGCGGATTCCAGGCAGCGCTCGATCAGCTGCCAGTGTTCTTCGCTCCAGACCTCGGCCTCGTAGTGGTCGGCGAGGCAGTCTGCATGGATCCAGTGGGTGTTGACGATGTCGAGCGCCGGCAGCGTGTGCGGGTGGATCGTGACCGGGACCTCGGCCCGGTACAGCTCCGCATCGGTGCGGTCGTCGCGAATGACGAGGCCGAGGCTGTGCGTGCCCGCCAGTGCGATGTCATCCACCTGGAGATCGAGCCAGATCGCCTGCCAGTACCCGATCTTGACGGCGATGGGCTGCCCTGGCGCCACCGGCCGCAGCAGGTCCGGATACAGACCGGGACTGTCCCTCAGGTAGCCGTCGTCGTGCCCGTCGAACGCGAGCAGCGTGGCCGGCACCAGCTCGACCGTGCTCAGCCGCACCTGCTCGGCCAGCGGTCCCTCCACCTCGACGCGCAGCGGCGGCAGCTCGCGCAGATTGGTGGTCGCCGGTGGCAGGTACGCCACCTGGGCCGAGAGGTTCTCACCGAGGAAACCGGCCAGGTCGGGTTCGGTGGCCGGCCGGGGACGCTCGTCCGCGAACACCTTCTCGAGAGCGTCGACGGTCAGGAACGCCCAGTCGGGGCGGTTTGAGGTCGGCATCGTGTTCATCCTTTCAGTCCGACGGCGGCAACGCCTTGGACGAACTGGCGTTGCAGCACGAGATAGATGCAGAACGGGAGTGCGAAGGACACGGCGGCACCTGCCATCACCAGGCCGTACTCGGTGACGAACCGCCCCTGCAGGCGCGCTGCTGCGAGCGTGACCGTCTGCATCGACTCGTCGGAGATCACCACGAGCGGCCACAGGAAGTCGTTCCAGGTGGTGATGAACGTGAAGACCGTCAACGCCACCAGCACCGGCCGGATGAGCGGCAGCACGATCGAGACGAAGACCCGGCGGTCGGGCGCCCCATCGATCTTCGCCGCCTCCAGCAGCTCGTCGGGCACGCTCGACATGAACTGCCTCACGAGGAAGACACCGAAGGCGTTGACGATCGGCAGCACGAGCGCGAGGTGCGTGTTGAGCAGGCCGAGATCTCGGATGATCACGAAGAGCGGGATGATCGTGACCTGCACCGGAACCATCATCGTGGCGATGTAGATCCAGAACAGCGCCTCAGAACCCGGGAACGGCTTCTTGGCGAACGCGAAGGCAGCGACGGAACTGACAACCAGGTTCATCACACAGGCCAGCGAGACCACCACGATGCTCGTGATCAAGGCGGCGCCGAAACCGTAGTCGGTGAACAGTCTCGCGAAGTTGTCGAGCTGGAGTCGATTCGGATCGAAGGACAGCGACACCGTGTCGGACCGCTGGATCGCCGTGACCACCATGAACACGAACGGCAGCAGGGCCACGAGGACGAGGAGGAGAAGGACAGCGTCGATCACGGCGCCCAGCGCCTTTGTCTTCAGCATGGCGTTCCTACTTCCCGCGCAGCAGGTACCGCTGCACCAACGAGACGACGAGGACGATCGCGAAGAGCACCATCGCCATCGCAGAGGCGTAGCCCATCTGCATGCTCTGGAATCCCGCACCGTAGATCGCGAGCACCAGGGTCACCGTGGCGCGACCTGGCCCACCGCCCGTCATCGTGTAGACGAGGTCGAAGACCTGGAACGACCAGATGGTTCCGAGGATCACCACGAGCAACGTGACCGGCCTGATCGAGGGCACGGTGATGGCGGCGAACTGCCGAACGGGTCCGGCGCCGTCGAGCGAGGACGCCTCGTACAGATCCTCCGGGATGTCCAGCATGCCGGCGTAGTAGATGACAAGGAAGTAGCCGAGGTTCTTCCACACGGTCACGAGCGCCACCACCAGCAGCGCGGTCGTCGGTCGTCCCAGCCAGTTGACCGGATCGATGCCGATCACGCCCAGCAAGGCGTTGACGACGCCGTCGTCAGTACCGAGCAGGTAGCGCCACACACTCCCGACGATGACCATCGAGGCGATCACCGGGATGAACAGGGCCGACCGCACGAAGGCGCCGAAGCGGTTCCGGGTTCGCCGGGCGACCACGGCGGCGACGACCAGTGCCAGGACCGTCTGCGTGGGCACGGAGATCAGCGTGTAGACGGCGGTCTGCCACAGTGCGCGCTGGAACCCGCCATCGGTCATGAGGGTGGCGTAGTTCTGCAGTCCGACCCAGCCCGGCTCCCGCAGCAGGGAATAGTCGGTGAGGCTGTAGTACGCCGACATCAGGATCGGCGCCACCACCGCCACGGCGAGCACCACCAGGCTGGGGAGGACGTACCAGATCCCGTTGAGCGAGCGGTAGGCGGGGCGGCGGACCGGGCCCGGCGCGGCAGGGGGCGCAGTGCTCACGGGTGAGTCCTGCGCGCCCGCCGTGGCGCTCTGCGTCGTCGTCACGTTCGGCCTCAACGCTGCGCGGTCTCCAGGGCGCGGTCGCCTTCCTCGGCGGCGTCGGCCAGGGCCTGCGCCGGAGTCTTCTGACCGAGCATCATCTGCTGAAGGTTGGCGTGGAGTGCGCTGTAGACGCTCACGCTGCCCGGCACGATGGGCAGGGTGCGGAGCATCTCCGTGTCGGCGTAGGCCTCCTCGAACACTCGCGGCGCGATGTACTCGGCACCCTCGGTCAGCGGCGGATACGGTGCCAGCCCATGGAACTGGGCCATCTGCTCGGGGGACGTGATGTAGGTGACGAGGTCGGTGCAGAGCTGCTTGTCCTGGCACTTGTCGAGCATGACGAGCGCATCGGCGGCGACGAAGGTCGCCCGAGTCCGGTGCTCGAGCGACGCGACGAACCCGAACTCGAACCCACCCTCCTGCAGGTTGGAGTACCGCGCGTCCGAGGACAGCAGGAACGCGATGTCCCCCCGCGCGAACGCGGCCTCGGCATTGTCGGCGATCAGGCTGGTGACCGCCTCCGACATGATTCCGGACTCGCGAAGTTCCCAGAGGTACTCCGCCGCTTCCAACCCTGCGGGCGAGTTGAACGCCGTAGCGGTGCCGTCCTCGGTGAAGAGCTCGCCGCCGGCCTGCCACAGGAACGGGTAGAAGTTCTCGTTCAGCATTCCCGAGTGGTGGCCCCACGGTTGCAGCAGCGGGGCGATTCCTGCGTCATGGAGTTGCTGGGACGCCTCCCGGAACTCCTCCCAGGTGGTCGGCGGATCCTCGATCCCGGCCTCGCGGAGCAGATCGGCGTTGTAGTACAGGACTCGCACACCCCCGACCACGAGCGGGATCGCCACCTGCTGACCATCGACCTGCCCCTGGTCGAGGTACAGGTAGTCGGGGGCATCCGAGTGGGGCAGATAGTCGTCGAACGGCACCACGGCACCTTGAGCGTGGTAGTCCGCCAGCATGGAGCTGTACATGAGGCCGACGTCGGGCCCCTCGCCGCCGGTGATGCCCGTGAGGTAGGCCTCCTCGTAGCTGTCCCACGGGATGATCCGCACGTCGACCTGAACTCCGTGCTCGTCCTCGAACGCCTGCAGGATGGGAGCCCAGTCGGAGGCATCACTGATGTTGGCCTGCGGCGGCAGCCAGAGATCGAGCGAGTCGACTCCGTCGTCGCCGGGGCTCCCGCAGGCCGCGACAGCCAGCGTGATCGCGACCATCGTGGTGAGAACGGGTCGGGTCGTGCGTTTCATGAGGTCCTCCGGTTGCTGCGTCGAAACAGGGGTGGGTCAGTGGTGCGGACCGGCAGGCGTCTCACCAGCGGCGCGGCGCGAAGCCGGGCTCGATCGATCGCATGTAGCCGGTGTCGTCGCGTTGCCGGATGCCACAGGCGAGATAGTTCTGGTGAAGCCGGGCCAGCGCGTCCGGATCGAGGGTGATGCCGAGACCTGGGGCATCGGGGACAGCGACGGCGCCGTTCACGAACCGCAGCGGCGTCTCGAGGAGCTCGGAGTCGCTCTGCCACGGCGCGTGCGTGTCGGCCGCATAGGTCAGGTGGGGCATCGCCGCTCCGAGCTGGGTCATGGCGGCGAGGCTGATGCCGAGGTGGCTGTTGGAGTGCATCGAGATCCCGATGCCCCACGTGCGGCAGATGGTGGCGAGGTGCGTCGAGCGCGTCAAGCCGCCCCAATAGTGGTGATCGGAGAGCACGACGTCGACCGCGCCCTGGCTCAGCGCGGGTGGCAGATGGTCGAAGTCGACGACGCACATGTTGGTGGCCAAGGGCACCGGCGAGTCCGCGGCGACCGCGGCCATGCCTGCGATGCCCGGGGTCGGATCCTCCAGGTACTCGAGGAGACCCTCGACCCGGTTCGCCACCTCACGCGCGGTGGCGACCGTCCACGCGCAGTTCGGGTCGAGCCGCAGCGGATGGTCCGGGAACGCGGTGCGGAGCTCCTGCACCGCCTCCAGCTCCTCCTCGGGCCGCAGCACACCACCTTTCAGCTTGAGCGACCGAAAGCCGTGCCGCGCGACCATCCTCCGCGCCTGCTCCACGATGCCCGCGGGGTCCAGCGCGGCGCCCCACTCGTCGGCCTCGGCGCCCGGGTGGGCCGCCCACTTGTAGAAGAGGTAACCGGCGAAGTCGACGCTGTCGCGGACCTTCCCGCCGAGGAGGTCGTGGACGGGACGTCCGATCGCGTGTCCCTGCAGGTCGAGGAAGGCGACCTCGAACGGCGAGAACACCTGCAGGACCGCCCGTGAGCTGCTGGGGTCCTGATGTTGGTCCGACGCGCCGTCCACGACGCCCGCGACCCGGCTGTGCAACCCGTTGATGTCGAACACGTCCAGCCCCACGAGCAGGGGTGCGCAGCGCCGGAGCTCCTCGAGGTGCTGTGCGTGACCGTAGCTCTCACCGAGCCCAGTCAGCCCGGCGTCGGTCCGGACCTCGATCACGGTGCGAAGCGCCCACGGCTGGTGAACGCCGATCGTGTTGAGCAGCGGCGGATCGCTGAAGGCCACGGGCGTGACGATCACCTCGGTGACCGTGAGGCCGCCACGCGAGGTTGGCGGTACCGGCGTAGATCCAGGAAGAGACATGATGTCCAAGTATGTAGACAGTGACTGCATATGTGAACGGCATCGTAGGCTAGGCTCCCTCAGCCGAACAGTCAAGAGCTGGGAGGTAGGAGGCGAGAGATGGCAGCGGAGGCGTCATCCGTCAAGTCGGCCGAGCGCACGGCACGGATCCTCGAGCTGCTCGCGAGCTCGGCTGCCCCGCTGTCGGTCGCAGACCTGCAGGACCGCACGGGCTACCCGCGTTCGAGCCTGCACGCACTGCTGCGCACGCTGCGCGAGCTGCGTTGGGTCGACGCGGTCGAGCGTTCCTCTCGCTTCACGGTGGGGCCGCGTGCGCTGCTGGTCGGCACGTCGTACCTCGATCGCGACCCTGCCCTGCCGCACGCGTATCACGTGCTCGAGGAGCTTCGGAGCCAGCTCGGCCACACACTGCACTACGCCCGGCGCGACGGCGCGCACGTCCTGTACCTCGCCAGCCGCGAGTCACGGGACTCGGTTCACCTGGTCCGGCGCGCGGGCAGGCATCTGCCCGCCCATGCCACGGCACTGGGACAGGCGCTGCTCGCCGAGCTGACCACCGACGAGGTCGACGAGGTGCTCAGCTACCCGTTGGAGCGGTTCACCGAGAACACGATCACCGACCGGGACCAGCTCCACGCAACACTCGATGCGGTGCGCACCCGGGGTTGGGCCAGCGAGCGCGAACAGGGCACGCGTGGGATCGTCTGTGTGGCGGTCGCCCTCGGTTACCGCATACCCGCGACCGATGCGTTGAGCTGCTCGATCCGTGCCGATCTCGCCACACCCGACGAGGTCGCCCGCGTCGCTGAGCTGCTCCAGGAGCGCGCCCACCAGCTCACAACGTCGTTGCGCCGAGCCGGCGTGCGCTAGATTCTGGCCGCTCAGTCGCCGGAGATCCTGCGCGGCCCTTCCTGCCGGCGGAATCGAGTCGGCGAGACGCCGATACGGCGGCGGAACAGCCGGGAGAAGTAGGCGGCGTCGTCGTAGCCGATCTGGCGGGCGACGGAGGCCACCTCGACATCGGTCTCCGCGAGCAGCTGCTGCGCTCGTGCGAGACGCGTGCGCAGCACCAGCTCATGTGGGCTCAACCCGGTGGCCTCGCGCACGGCGGCGCGCAGCGCCTCCACGGTCAGCCCGTGCTCGCGCGCCCGCTCCTGAACGCTGAGCGGCACGTGCGCGGCGTCCACGAGCGCGTCGACCACCGAGGCCGCGCTCGGCCGGGGCTCGGGGGTGGTCGCCTCGATGGCCACGCCCACGAGGTGGGACACGATCGTTGCCGCGATCGCGTGCGCGCGGCGGTTCGGCACGGTGAGCACGCGACGGAGCCGCGGGAAGACATCCGCACCCAGGCCGAGAACGTGACCGTCCGCGGCCAGCACAGGCTCACGGCGGGTCCACACACCCGGCCGCTCGAAGGCGCGGGTCGCGGTGCCCTCGAACAGCACCCAGCGCTCCTCCCAGCCGTGCACGCCGGGTCCGTAGGCGTGCGAGATGCCGGGCGCCAGCCAGATCACGGCTGGCGCCTGGACCGCGATGGGCGCGGGATGGGTCTCGTCCACGTACTCCCCGCTGCCGGCGGTGACGAGCACCAGCCCGTGCGTGGCCAGCCGGCGCGCCCGTGGTCGCACGACGCGATCCGCCCACTGCTCGCCGGCACCGCGACAGCAGAGCGCACCGTCGCGCATCGCGCGGTCCACATCGAGGTACGCCGCCCAACGTTCGAGCCGATCGAGGTGCTGTGGATTGTCCAAGTTGCTGATTCCGATCCTCTCTACCCGTCCCGTGCACCGCGACCTACCGTAGCCGCCATGCTGACCTCGAACGGCTACGTCCTCGACGAGAGCCCGCACCGGCTCGGCGAGCTCCATGAGACCCCGGCCTCGGAGCGCACTGATCGAGAAGCGCTGTGGGAGCGCCTGCGGTCGCAGGGATACTTGCTCCTGCGGGACGCGATTCCGCGCGAGCAGGTGATGGCGTTCAGGCAGTTCTACTTCGCTTCTCTGGCGTCGACCGGTCTGCTACGGCCCGGCTCCGACCCTCTGCAGGGACAGGCGGGGACCGCGCCGGTCGATCAGCGTGCCTATCGGGACGCGCTGTTCAAGCGGATAGTCCCATCAGCGGAGTATCAGGCGTTCTGTTCCTCTCCGTCGATCCGCGGCTGGTTCGAGTGGTTCCTCACGAGCAACGTCCACCTGCACCGGCGGAAGATCCTGCGGCACACCCGGCCCGGCGAGAACGGCATCGGCACCGCCACCCAGGCACACTACGACCTGGTCTACCTGCGGGAGGGCACC
>NZ_JBMDXJ010000501.1:0-12883 GCF_048594945.1 Pseudactinotalea sp.
CTCGGGAGGCCACGCGCAGCACCGGTGGCGCGACGCCCGCGAAACCATTCGGCTCGACGGCGATCACACCGCCCTCGACCGGCGCTATCACCGCCCACGGCAGCGGGCCCTCCGATTCCCACGCAGCCCATTGGATCTGCGGGTCGTCCACAGGCAGCCCGGCGCCCTCGGCACCGAAGGCCGCGAGCACGGTGCCGAGGTCACCGCCCCGAACCACGGTGACCGTGACGCCGTCCCTCAGGTCGCTGTGTGCCATCCATCCCAGCGGGTCGTCGTTCATCGGTGGTGGCTCCTTCCTCGAGCTACTCATCGCCCGGCAGCACCCACCGTTCCACGAGCCCCGTCTGCCCGCCGCTGAGTTGACGGACCATCTGCTCGCGCACCCACGGGATACACCCGATCGGGCTGGCGAGGAGGTCGCGCGGGACGGCGATCGGTGCGAGGTCGCTCTGGAACACCGGCATCATCAGCCGCGTCCACCACGAGTACCAGCGCACGTGCGCCCGCCGATCGGCTGCGTGGCGTGCGAGCGCCGTCGCCAGGTCGGAAGCCTCACCGAGTGCGTGGCACAGACTCGCTGCGTCCGCGAGCGCGAGCGAGGTCCCGGCGCCCAGCTGGGGGCTCATCGCGTGGGCGGCATCGCCGAGCAGCACGGCACCGGCGTTGCCGGAGACCCGGTAGGGAGTCCGCACCACGACGTCGCGGTAGTGCGCCTCGAGCAGCTCGTCGACCTGGTCCAGCAGCGGCTCGTAGCGCCCACGGAGGAACGGCCGCGCCTCTCGCCGCCACACGTCGAGCCCACTCGAACGGACCGCCGCCATGTCGCGACCCTTGATCGACCAGAAGATCGACGCCTGCGCCTCGCCGGTCGGCAGGACGCCCAGGTACCGGGACGTGCCGTCCAGACACTGGTACAGCGCGTCGCCCGCGAGCGAGTCCGGGTCGTCGAGCAGCGCCCACAGCGCACCGTAGGCGTAGGCCTTGTCCCGCACCGTGACACGCAGGCTGTCGCGGACCACGGATCTCGAACCATCCGCGCCGATCACCAGATCGAACGGCCCGACGGCGCAGCCGCGGGTCTCGATCATCACCCCACCTGGGGCGGGGCGCACCCCAGTGACATCGACGCCGGTGGCGACCTGCGCCGTCGTGCCGCCGAGGGTGTCCCAGAGCAAGGAGAACAACACACCGCGGTGGACGCCGATGGCGGGGACCGCCCCGGGGAGGTCGGCGTAGCCGAAGTCCATGACCTGGCGGCCGCGGACCGTGACCGCGCCGACGCGAGCGACCGGGCGCGAGAGGGCGCGTAGCGGCTCGAGCAGGCCGAGGCCGTCGAGAACCTGCTGCCCGAGTTCCTGCAACCAGATCCCGGCGCCGACAGGCCCGGGGTCATCGGCGGACTCGAGCACCGTGACGTCGTGGCCCGCGCGGGCGAGGTGGATCGCGGCGACCGGGCCGGCCGTGCCGCACCCGACGACGGCGATCCGCAGCGGCCCCATGTGTGCAGGGTAGGGCTCAGGGGCGATCTGGTGTCAGCGGGTGGCAGCAGATCACCCCGCAGCGGCATCGGTGCGCCGTACGGTGAGTGGATGACACCGACGTTCGTGGGACGACTCGACCCAGGTGCCCTGCCGAGTGCCGTTGGGGCGATCGGACCGCTCGTGCGCTCGGCCGAGGTTGCCGACGCGTGGGAACGGGAGTCCGCGCTGCCGGGCATGACCGTCGGCGGACTGGTACGGCACCTCGTCAGCCAGCCGGAGTGCGCGGTGGCGTTCCTCGGGATCGCCGTCCCCACCGAGACGACGCCGGTGTCGCTGCTCGAGTACGCCGACCGGCTCGACTGGCTCGATGCCTCGCCGGACGCCCCGGAGAACACCTCGATCAGGGACGACTTCAACGAGATGGGCAGCGCAGGCGCGGCCGATTCGATCGCGGTCCTCGACGCGAACCGTGCGGCCCTCGGTCCGGCGATCGCCGCCGCCGGGCCTACGACGTTCGTGCCCTGGCAGGACTGTGCGCTGGTGACCGAGGACTTCCTGGTGATGCGGATGCTCGAGATCGTGGTGCACGCCGACGACCTCGCTGCGAGCGTCGATGCGCCTGCTCCCGCGTTCGATCCGGGCGTGACCGGCCCGGTGGTGCAGCTGCTCGCCGCCCTCGCGCTGCGTCGCCGTGAGCCGATCGACGTGATCCGCGCTCTCGCGCGGGCCGATCGAGAGCACGGGCCGACCTCGGCGTTCTGAGAACACCGGCAGGCGGTCGGCGTCGCGATCTGCTCTGTGAGAGGGTCGGCTGATCGACGAGACTTCCGCGCGCGAATCGGTCCGCGCAGCGCTGGCTGCGGCCTCGAGCGCACCCCTGCCCGAGGGCGCCGGCGACGATGATCTCGCTGTCGCCGAGGCGCTGCTCGAGCGGCACCTCCCCGCCGCCTCGGTGGACCTGCTGCGCATCGCGGACGGGCTCCAGGTCGGCGAGACCACGATCTACGGCACAGCAGACCTGCCGGAGCAGAACGCTGACAGCACCTTCGCGTGGATGCTGCCCGGGTTCGTGGTGATCGGCAGAACCGGAGCGGATCGAGCCCTCGTCGTCCATGAGGCATCCGACGGCGTGCTCGAGGTGCCCGACAGCCCGTGGGACGGGTCCCGGCTGGAGCTGTCCGCCGACGATCCGCTCGACCTGGTGCTGAGGCACCAGGGGGCTCCGCTCGCCGAGCGGCGTCCGGACTGGGCGTGGCCGGGCGTCGACGGCGTGATTCAGCATGTGTGCGACCGCCGCCTCGAGCGCGGCACCGCGCTACTCACCCGCGACGACCTGCTCTACCGCAGCGGCAGCGACGTGCCCGAGACCATGATCGACCGCCTCACGCTCGTGCCCGTGGACGCCGCGCGCGCCGCCGAGCTGCTGCGCTCTGCTGGTCTCGAGGACGCGATGAACAACCCCCGCCCGCAGCCGGCTGACCTCGGTCCGACATCGCGACAGGCGTACGAGCGAGCATGCGACCAGATCGCTGACCTCATGCGCGAACCCGTGCGAGCACTGGCGCAGTCGGCGACGCCGGCGGTCGCAGCGCCAGGCGGTGATGCCGCGCTGGTTCGCGACGTCCTGGCGACGTGCGTGCTTGCGTCCGCGTTCGAGCAGCTGGCCGCCCAGACACCGGGAGCGGGCGAGTTCCACCGCCCCTGGACCGACCTGCTCACCGTCGCCGAGGCGGGCTATCTCCCCCTCGGTGTCACAGCGGGCGGGGAGCTGCTCCTGCACTGAGGGCGCAGCCCGCGCCGACGCCCCTCCCTCAGCCGATCCCGGCGAGCCGCGCAGCCTCCTCCACCACGTGCCCGATCGCTCCGTTGCCCCACTGGTCGACCGCCGACTCGAGCTCAGCCTCGTCGGCTCCGGCGACCTCGAGCACCAGCCGGGCACCATGCCCTGTGCCCTCGCCGAGACCAAGGCGGACCTCGTCACCCGGCTCGCCCTCCGCCGTCGTGAAGGCGAAGCGGCGTGGCGGCTCGCACTCGGTGACGGTGCCGAGGACCACCTCAGGTGCCGCGAACGGCCGGAACTCCTCGCCCACCGCCGGCGCCGCGGAGCCACCGAAGAACAGGTCCCACGCGACGTCGGCGGAGCAGATGAGCTGCCGCTCGAACCGCGCATGCCAGCCGGAGGAGGTGCGGCTGATCGCCGGCCGGTCGAGCGCGAACCGCTCGACGAGCTCCTCGTGGCGCGCCTCGTGGTGCCCTTCGGACTGCGGAGGATCGCGGTGCTCCAGCACGTCGGTCAGCGCGGCCAGGCACTGCTCCCAGCCGGTGGCGAAGCTGGCGGCGCCGGCGCGGTCGTCGAAGTGGTGGGTCAGCACGAGGTCGGTGGCGTCCCCATCCGCGATCAGCTCGAACTCGAGCAGGTCGTCACCCCACGTGAAGGCCAACCGGGCGGGCGGCTCGGCCACCTCGACGCGCCCCTCGTCGCCAGGCCCGTACCGGACCACACTGCCGGCCTCGGGCCTCAGATCGATCTCGCCGGGAAACCAGACCTGCAGGTTCCGACTCTCGGTCAGCCCTCGCCAGACGCGGTCGATCGGGTGGGGATACCGGCGGCGGATCTGCACGGCCGGCCGTGCGCCGTCGATCATCTCGGACGTGGTCATTGCTCCTCCTGTGCCTTCATCTCATCGAGCTGGTCACCGAGCAGGTCGAGGCGGCCGTCCCACATCCAGCGGTAGGGCTCCAGCCAGGCCGCGACCTCGGTGAACGCCTCCGGCCGCAACCGGTACCAGCGCTTCTGCGCGTCCACGCTCACGGTCACGAAGCCCGCATCCCGCAGCACCCGCAGGTGTTTGGAGATCAGCGGCTGGCTCGCCGACAACGACTCGGCGAGCCCGTTGACCGTGGACGGCCCGGACCGGAGCCGCTCGAGGATGTCCCGGCGGACCTCGTGCGCCAGTGCCTCGAACGTCGCTCCCATGACCCTTAACATTCCATACTCGTTATATAACGTCAAGGGCATGCGCCCGTGGTCGTGACCTGAGCGAAACACCAGCCTTCTACGGTGCAGGCTGTGACCCAACCGCTCATGGCCACGTGGAGACGGGCGCGTGATGCGCGCCGCCTGGCCAATCTGCTGCGGTCGCAGATCGTCCGTCAGTACCGCGCCGGCGAGCGGTTCACACCCGAGGAAGAGCTCGCGCGCGCCCATGGCGTCAGCCGCAACCTCGCGCGCGACGCGCTCGCACTGCTGCAGGACGAGGGCGTGATCGCGCGCCGACAGGGCATGGGCACGTTCGTCACGTCCTCGAAGCAGTTCAGCGGTGGCCGCGGCCCGGCCCGCAGCTTCTCGCTCCGGGAGGGCGCCTACCACGAGGTGGTCGCGCTGGGCCGAGTACCGGCTCCTCCCCAGGTCGCCGATGCCCTGCAGGTCGCTCCCCCGGCGAGCGTCATGCTGCTGGAGCGCCGCACGATCGTGGCCACCGCGCCGGTCGGCATCTGGACCAGCTACCTCCCGCTCGGCATCGCCGACGATCTGCAGCACGACGACCCCCGACTGGCCGGCGACTACTACGACCTCCTCGACGAGCTGCTCGTGAGTGAGGGCGGCGTCGTCGATGTCGAGCTGACGGTCGATGCCACCACGGCCCGCGGCGATGCCGCCGAGCTGCTCGCGGTATCGGAAGGCGCACCGCTGCTACGGATCGAGCGGCGCGTGTACTCCGGTCGAGGCCGGATCGTCGACTACGGGTTCGGGCTGCTGCGCGGAGACCGGGTCTCCATCAGCACCTGGCAGGCACGCGGCCCGTCTGTGCCCGGCGCCCTCGTCTAAGGAGACCGGGTCTCCACGCAGCAGCGGCTGCCCGCATGGCCAGCGCAGGGGCTGCGCAAGGGTGGCGGAAGTCCTCGCCGCGCACGCATCTGCGCAGGTCAGCACGCTGCGGTGATGCACCCTGCCTGAATTAACGGTGCAGAAATCGGGGAAGTCAGTTCAGTTACAGGAAGCCTTCACGGTTGCACTCACAGCGAGTCCCCGACCGACGTGAGAAGTGAAGGCCACCGATGGATGAGATCTGGAACCCCTATCTGACCGACCAGGACGTCGAGCACCTGGCTTCCTCCGGCTGGGCGAAGACCCAGCCGTTCGGATTCGGCAGCAACCCCGCCCTGCTGATCATCGACGACTACTACAGCGTGCTCGGCCTCGAACGCGAACCGCTGATGGAGTCCGTCAAGAAGTGGCCGATGTCATGCGGCCTGCAGGGCTGGGAGGCGATCGACCGCACGGTGCCGCTCCTCGAGGCGGCGCGCGCCTCGGACATCCCCGTCATCCACGCCAAGGGCATGGATGGCTTCCCGTCGCCTTGGGCAGCAGCCGGCCCCTCCTCGCGCAAGCCCACCGACCTTCTCACCGAGGCGGAGAAGGCTCGCGGCGGTGAGATCGTCGCCGAGCTGGCACCGATCGAGGGCGAGGCCGTCATCGAGAAAGCCGCCGCCAGCGCCTTCCACGGCACCCCGCTGAACTTCCACCTCAACTACCTGGGCATCGACACGGTGATCGCGTGCGGTGAGACCACCAGCGGCTGCGTGCGCGCCTCGGTGGTCGACGGCGCGACGTTCCGGTTCCGGATGGGCGTAGTCGCCGAATGCTGCTTCGACCGCACCGAGGCCTCCCACGCGATGAACCTCTTCGACATGCACACCAAGTACGCCGACGTCGTCGACGTCGCCACGACGGTCGCGTACTTCGAGTCGATCGCGTCCCAGCGTTCGCGTACCGCCGCCTGACCACCGCGCGACCCAACCTGACCACACCCACCCCCAGGGCGGCCCTACGCCGTCCATCGCCTGAGGAGAACACGATGACCTGGACCGCCCCGCCCGAGCACGTCGTCCTCGACGTGACGATGCCCCAGCCCCGCTCGTTCGAGCTCGACCCCGCCACCACGCTCGTGCTCGTCGTCGACATGGAGAACTTCTTCGTGCACAACGCCGAGCGCTTCTCGCCCCGCATGACCGACACGATCGAGGGCAACAAGCGCCTGATCGAGAAGGCGCGCGCCGCCGGCTCGCACGTCGTCTACATCCAGTCGGTGCGCAAGCCCGAGGCGCTCGAGGTCACCCGCTTCGGCTGCAGCCCGATTCTCGCGGAAGGGTCCGACGGCGTGGAGATCGCTCCCGAGATCGCTCCCCTCCCCGGTGAGCCGGTCGTGCAGAAGTGGAGTCACGACCCGTGGGCCGGCACGAACCTCGAACAGGTCTTCGCCGACCTCGGCGCCGACCCGAAGACCTGGACCGTGCTCGTGACCGGCGTCTCCGCAGCTGTGTGCGCCCACGCCGCGGCGCTCGGATGCAGCAACCGCCACTACATGACGCTCATCCCGATGGACTGCACGGCAGCCGGCTCGGTCGAGGAGGAGGCCCGTGTCTACGCCCAGTACATGAGCGGGGGCTACGAGTTCAACATGGCCTTCACCCACAGCGAGCTCGTCGAGTTCGTCCCCGGTGCGGTGGCCGCCGAAACCCAGGTCCGCGAGCGCATCGCGGTCCCGGCCTGACCCCCGCGACTCAGAGGAGCCTCACGTGAGACGCCTGTCAACACGCCGCCTCGCCGTCGTGCTCGCCGGTGCCGTGCTGCTGTCGGCCTGTGGCACCGCCGCCCAGCAGGGAACCACCTCGGACGAGTCCGACCCCGCCCCGGCCGACGAGCCACCCGCGGTCACGGAGATGATCGCACCGGAGGACCGGGTGCTGGCCGACGACCAGAATCTCGTGGTCAGGCAGTACTCGGAGCCCGTGGGCTTCGACCCGGCCACGCTGTTCCGGATCGACACCGAGATGATCGCGCTCAACATCTACAACGGCTTGACGTCGTTCGACCCGGTCACCGGTCAGCCCACCCCCGGCCTGGCCGAGAGCTGGGACATCTCCGAGGACGGGCTCGTCTACACGTTCCACCTGGTCGAGAACGCCACCTGGCACTTCGACTACGGGCCGTTCACCGCCGCCGACGTGGTCTACAGCTACGAGCGCATCCTCGACCCGGCCACCGGTTCCCAGTACCGCGCCGAGCTCGGCAGCATCGAGGAGATCGTCGCGTTGGACGACTACACGGTGCAGATCACCCTGAACGCACCGGATGCAAACTTCCTGCTTCAGGTGACCAACAACCACCAGGGTCAGATCGTCAACCAGCAGGCCGTCGAAGACTTCGGCGACGACTATCCACGGAACCCGGTCGGCACCGGTCCGTTCTACCTGGAGTCCTGGACGCCGAACGCCACCCTGGTGCTGAAGCGCCACGAGGACTACTTCCTGGGTGCGGCCGATCTGGAGAGCGTGACGTTCGAGCTGATCACCGATGCAGCGGCCGCCGAGACCGCACTGCTCAACGGTGAGGTGGATGCTGCGGCCGGCATGAACAGCCTCAGCTCCGAGCAGTTCGAGCGCGTCTCATCGACCGAGGGCATCTGGGTCAGCACCGCAGAGGGCTACACCACCAACGCGTGGCTGTTCGGATCGGAGTTCGAGCCGTTCGGCGACCAGCGGGTGCGACAGGCCTTCGTGATGGCGCTCGACAACGCGGCGATCCTCGAGGCCATCGCTCCGCACAGCGCTCAACCGTGGCAGGGCGTCCTGCCACCGTGGATGGCGGAGACCGATGCCACGATCGAGCCGATCTCCTACGATCCTGACCGCGCCAAGGAACTGTTGGCCGAGGCCGGCTATCCGGACGGTTTCACGGTCCGTCTCATCAGCACGGCACCGACCGAGACCGCGATCCTGCAGCAGGACTTCCTGGCGCAGGTCGGCATCACGCTCGAGTTCGACATCGTCGAGGTCCCGGTGTTCAACGAGCGACGCCAGTCGGGCGACTTCGAGCTGTCCTTCCGGGTCTATCCCGCGATCAACCCCGACACCCTGCTGCGTGGCTACCTGCACCCGGAGAACGCTGCGCCGACCGGCATGAACGGGTCCCGATACGACGACCCCGACGTCACCGCGCTGCTGGACGAGGCACGCTCCGAGCTCGACCAGGAGGCCAGGTACGCGCTGTACGCCCAGATCCAGCAGATCGTCGCCGACCAGGTGATGTACCCGGCTTCGGCGGCCACGAATCAGAGCTGGGCGATGTCGGAGGCCGTGCGCAATGTGCAGGTGAACCAGTTGGCCGGCGTGGATCTCTACCCCGTCTACATCTCGGCGGAGTAGGCGGATGCTGCGCTACGCCGGGCGGCGGCTGGCCACCATGATCCCCGCCCTGATGGTGATCATCGTGCTCGTCTTCGCTCTGTTGCGGATGATCCCGGGTGACCCGGCGGTCTTCATCGGTGGCGAGAACATCGGCCCGGACGCGCTGCAAGCGCTGCGGGAGCGGCTCGGGCTGGCCGCTCCGCTCCCGCAGCAGTTCCTGGACTACGTCGGCTCGCTGGCCACGTTCGACCTCGGGAGGTCGCTGCACACGCAGCTCCCAGTCACCTCGATCATCGGCAACGCCATCACCCTGACGGCGAGCATCGCGATCACCTCAACCGTGGTCGGGCTGCTGATCTCCGTCCCGCTCGGTGTGCTCGCCGCCTACGCGAAGAGCAAGGGCCGCAACCGGGGCGACGGCGCACTGATGGCCGTGGTCATGGTGCTGGACAACGTGCCCAGCTTCTGGCTGTCGCTGCTGCTCATGCTCGGCCTGTCCTATGGGCTCGGCCTGTTCCCGATCTCGGGCGCTGTCTCCTGGTCCGATCCCGTGACCATGGCTCAACGACTCGCGCTTCCGATCATCGTGCTCGCGATCGGGCAGGTCGCGGCGCTGACCAGGGTCACCCGATCATCGGTCGTGGAGACACTGGGCCGGGACTACGTGCGGACCGCCCGCGCGATGGGGACACCCGAGCCCACGATCCTGTTCAGGCACGCCTTGCCCAACGCAGCGCTCCCGATCATCACGATGACCGGGCTCAGCTTTGGCCGGCTGCTCGCCGGCACCGTGATCGTGGAAGCGATCTTCTCGATCCCCGGAATCGGCACCCAGCTGATCCAGGCGATCACCGGACGTGACTACCCGGTGGTGCAGGGCCTGATCCTCGTCTACGCCCTGATCTTCCTGACGATCAACGTCGTCACCGACGTCGTCTACACCCGGGTCGATCCCCGGGTCCGACTCGCATGAACTCCGCTGTCCTTCGAGGGAGGTTCCGATGACGCTCAACAGCACAGACGTACGGCTGCTCGAGACGACCACGCCGCCAACCCACGACGAGGTCGCCCCCGCCGAGCCGGCAGCGGCGCAGGAGTCGAGAGCGCCCGTCCACACCCGGGCGCCGGTCCGATCCTTCTTCCGCAACCGCAACAACCTGATCGCCTGCGCCATCATCGTCCCGCTGGTGACGATCGCGCTGCTGTCCCCGTGGTTGCCGCTGGGCAACCTCACGCAGTCCAACCTGACCGCTTCGCTCGCGCCACCGAGTCTCGAGCACCCGTTCGGCACCGACAAGCTCGGCCGCGACATCCTCGCCCGCACGTTCGCCGGGCTCCGGATCTCGATCCTGGTCGGCCTCTGTGCCGCCACGATCTCGCTGCTCGGCGGCATGTTCATCGGCACCATGGCGGCGACGCTCGGCCGCCGCGTCGACACCGCGGTGTCGAGCCTGGTCGACGTCCTGATGGCGTTCCCGGCCGTGCTGATGGCGATCGCCATCGTCGCGGTGTTCGGGCCCGGCCCGCTGCAGCTGATCATCGCGCTGGGGATCGCGTCGATGCCGGCGGCGATCCGGCTGCAGCGCTCGCTGGCGCTGACGATCGTCTCGAGCACCTACATGGACGCCGCTCGGATGGCGAACGCCTCCGCGTGGTGGAACGTGCGGCGGCACGTGCTGCCGAACAGCGTCGCCCCGATGATGGTGGTCGCCTCGATCTACGCCGCCGAGGCGATCCTTGCCGAGGCCGCGCTGTCCTTCCTCGGACTGGGTGTGGTTCCGCCGACACCCTCGCTCGGCAACATCATCGCCGACGGTCAGAACTATCTCCGGGAGGCCTGGTGGATCTCCACCATCCCCGGCCTGACGATCGTGCTGCTGTCCCTCAGCCTGCACTTCTTCTCCGACGGCGTCCGGGAGCAGCTCGACCCCGCACTCCGATCGACCGTGATGCGCGTACGAAAGGACCGTCGATGGACCTCCCGCAGGAAGTGAGTGCCGACGCTGCCGAGACTGCCGTGGACGTGCGTGGACTGAGCGTGGAGTTCCCGACGGCGCAGGGACCGGCTCGCGCGGTCACCGACGTCGATCTCCGCGTCGCGCGGGGGGAGCGCCTCGCGATCGTGGGCGAGAGCGGGTCGGGCAAGAGCGTGCTGTCGCTGTCGCTCATAGGGATCGTGAACGGGTCCGGCCGGATCGCGCAGGGCGAGGTCTGGCTCGATGGCCGTGACCTGCTGGCGCTGCGCCCGGACGAGTTGCGTCGCGCGCGGGGGAAGGACATCGCGATGGTGTTCCAGGACCCGGGCACCTCGCTCAACCCCGTGCTCTCGATCGAGGCACAGATCGTGGCCCCGCTCCGCCGCCACCTGGGCCTGACCCGTGCCGAGGCACGCGAGCGCGCGCTGGCGCTGCTGGCCGAGACCGGGTTGCCCGACCCGGCGCGCACCCTGGCCGCATTCCCGCACCAGCTCTCCGGCGGCATGCGGCAGCGCGTCATGATCGCGATGGCCGTCGCGTGCGAGCCGACCGTTCTGCTGGCCGATGAGCCGACGACGGCACTCGACGTGACGATCCAGGCACAGATCGTCGATCTCCTGAGTCGGCTCAGCTCCGAGCGTGGTTCTGCGGTTGTGTTCGTCACCCACGACATGGGGCTGGTGGCGCGGTTCGCCGACCGGATCGCCGTCATGTACGCCGGCCGCATCGTGGAGTCCGGTCCCGTGCTCGATGTCTTCGCCGATCCGCAGCACCCGTACACGCGCGGGCTGCTCGCCTCGATCCCCGCGGTCGACGGTCCGCTGCCCGACCGGTTGACACAGATCGACGGCTCACCACCGGCGCTCACCGACCTGCCCGCGGGCTGCGCCTTCGTGGATCGATGCCCCTCGGCATTGCCGCGGTGCGCCGATCGGCAGCCGCTGCTGACCGAGCGGCGTCCGGGCCAGGTCGCCGCCTGCTGGGCGACCGAACCTGCCGATGCGCCCACCCGAGAGGCGGTCCTGGCATGAGTGCCACCGAGATCGACATCGAGCTCGACCCGAAGCCGGTGCACGAACGGCCGCTGCTGGAGGTGATGGGCCTGACGAAGCACTTCACGGTCGGCCGCGGCCGCAGCCGGGCGGTGGTGCGCGCCGTCGATGGCCTCGACCTGACGATCCGGCGCGGCGACACCGTGGGGATCGTCGGCGAGTCCGGGTGCGGCAAGACCACGACCGGGCGGGTGCTCGCCGGTCTGGAGTCCCCCACCGGTGGCGAGATCGTGGTCGACGGCCGACAGCGTGTCGACGAGTCCACCCGGGCGAGCCGCCGCGACCTCCGCGCGCTCCGCCGTCGGATCCAGATGATCTTCCAGGACCCGCTCGCCTCGCTGGACCCCCGTATCCCCGTCGGTGAGTCGATCGTGGAGGCGCTCGCCACGCAGAAAATCGGCACGCAGAGCGAGCGGCGCGCCCGCGCCGTCGCGCTGCTGCAGCGCGTGGGCCTGAGCGCCGCGATGGCCGACCGCTACCCCGCGGAGTTCTCCGGTGGCCAGCGGCAGCGCATCGGGATCGCCCGCGCGCTCGCCGTCGGTCCTGACCTGGTGATCGCCGACGAACCCACCAGTGCGCTCGATGTGTCGGTGCGCGCGCAGGTGGTCAACCTGATGCGCGACCTGCGCGACGACCTCGGCGTCGCGTTCCTGTTCATCTCGCACGACATGGCCACGGTGCGGTACCTGTGCGACGAGGTCGTGGTGATGTACCTGGGTCGCGTGATGGAACGCGCACCCCGGGAAGCGCTGTTCGCCGAGCCGAAACACCCGTACACGCAAGCTCTGCTCGCGGCGGTACCGGTGCCGGACCCTGTCCGCGAGGCCCAGCGCGAGCGGGTGGTGCTCACCGGCGACCTTCCCAGCCCGGTCGCGCCACCACCTGGCTGTCGCGTCAGCACTCGTTGCCCGCTCGCCACCGATTTGTGCCGCACGGAGGAACCGGAGCTGAAGGCGCTCCCGGGCGGGCGGACCGCCGCCTGCCACTTCGTCTGAAACAGGCCGGCAACCGAGGAGACCGCCCGGCGCCGTCCGGGCCGTCGCGACAAGCACAGCTGCCTGCCAGCTCAGTGAGGAGGAGCATGCCCAGAACACGCACCGTTCGTGCGGACCTGGTGATCGTCGCCGGTCTGGTGGCCGCCACCCAGATGTCCTGGGGCGTCGTCATCCCGGTGATGCCGGTG
>NZ_JBMDXJ010000502.1:0-7753 GCF_048594945.1 Pseudactinotalea sp.
AGGTCTCGTTCAGCCCGTTCCGTTACGTGTGGCCGGGTGAGCTGGACCTGATGGCGCAGCTCGCGGGGATGGAGCTCGAGCACCGGTGGGCCGACTTCACGCAGGCGCCGTTCACGTCGGAGTCCACCTCGCACGTCTCGGTCTACCGGCTGGCGTGAATCTGCAAGACCGATGTCGGAGGCGCCGGTGACGATGGGGGCATGACGACACCAGCACCCGTGACCGAGCTCATCGCCTTCACGATCGACACCCCTGATGCCTCCGCCCTGGCCGCCTTCTACGGGGCCCTCACCGGTGGTGAGGTGACCGACTACCCCGAGTACGGCGTCGCGAGCCTGGCCGCTCTGGGCTCCACGCTCTACTTCCAGACCGTGGCCGATTACACCCGCCCGCAGTGGCCCAGCCAGCAGCACCCTCAGCAGTTCCACCTCGACCTGCGCACCGCAGACCTGGACGCTGCGGTGAGTGCCGCCGTCGAGCGCGGTGCGAGCGTGGCGAGCGACCAGCCCAACCCCGAGATGTCCACGGTCATGATCGATCCGCACGGCCACCCGTTCTGCCTCTGCCCGCCCCAGCAGGACTGAACGAGTCAGGTCGAGCGTGGCGGCGGCTAAGGTCACCGCCATGCCCGCTCCGATCTATCCCCGCAAGCTCCGCGCCGGTGACACGGTGCGCGTCGTGGCGCCTTCGCGCTCGCGCGCGCTGGTGATGGAGCACGACAACACGCGGTGAATCAACCAGCGATTCGCCGACATGGGGCTGCGCCTGAGCTTCGGTGAGCACGTCGACGAGGACGACGAATTCCGCAGCGGGTCCATCGCCTCTCGGGTCGCCGACCTGCACGCCGCGTTCGCCGATCCCGAGGTCGCCGCGATCCTCACCGCGATCGGCGGGTTCAACAGCAACGAGTTGCTGCCGCACCTGAATTGGGAGCTGATCGCAGCGAACCCCACAGTGCTGTGCGGGTACTCCGACATCACCGCCCTCAGCAACGCGATCTTCGCCCGGACGGGCCTGGTCGGCTATTCGGGTCCGCACTGGTCGAGCTTCGGGATGCGTGAGCACGTCGAGCCGACCGGTGAGTGATTCCGCACTGCGCTCTTCGACGAAGAACCAATGGTGCTGGAGCCATCGCCGCACTGGACCGACGACGCCTGGTTCGCCGACCAGGACGACCGCACGCTGATCGCCAACGACGGCTGGCTCGCGCTGCGTGAGGGCGAGACGACCGGCCGGATCGTCGGTGGGAACTTGTGCACGTTGAACCTGTTGCAGGGCACCGCGTACATGCCTTCGCTCGACCGCGCGTTGCTGTTCCTCGAGGACGACTACCTCACCAGTCCGGTGGAGCTCGCGCGCAACCTGACCTCGTTGCTACAGGTCGAGGGAGCAGAGGACATCGCCGGCCTCGCGATCGGACGCTTCCAGCGTGCTTCCGGCATCTCGACCGAAACACTCGAGGCGATCGTGGCGCGCCAGCCCGCGTTGGCAGGCAAGCCCGTGCTCGCCGGACTCGACTTCGGCCACACCAGCCCGATGATCACCTTCCCGGTCGGCGGGGAGGCCAGCATGCGGGTGGGGTCCGGTGCTGGCGGGTCGAGCCTGGTGCTCACTCGTCACTGATCGCTGAGCCACCACACGAACGACGGTTGCCCGAACCCGTCGGGCGGAGAGTCGCCCAGCGCGATGAGCGCGCGACGCAGTCGTTCGAGGCCAGGTCGAGTCCGCGGGAAGCGTGCGTGGTGGCAGAAGATGACACCGGCGTGCTCCGGCACCGCTGCCATCGCGAACGCAAAGGTCGAGACATCTTCGGTCACTACGAGTCGACTCTCGACCGTCGCAGTCCGCAACACCGTCGAGTCATCCGCTGCCCGAAGGTCGTCGCGGTCGATCACCGCCTCAGTGTCGAGCCCCGCCTCGGTCAGCAGGCTCGCAAGCCAGCTCGGGTAGTGCTCGTCGAGCAGCAGCCTGATCTCAGACGGCATCGAGTGCCCGACGCCGCTCCCACGCCTCGAGTGCTTCGTCTTGTGCGGTTCGATGGCGGTCGATGATGGCGTCGATCTCGTCGCGGTGCTCTGCCCAATAGGCAAGAGCCGCCTCCACGAGTGCGACCGGGATCCCCACGACCTCCGCGACCTGCTCAGACGAACGTGCTTCGGAGTCGTGCGCGAGCCACGACTCCGCAACGGTCCAGACCTGTGGGCCGTCGATCAGTGCAGCTCGGCGCTCACCTGTCTCGACCGTGAGGAATCGGATCCGCGGGTGCGCCTGCATCCGGAGCCACTCGTCGACGGCCTTGTTGATCACACTCGACTTGGTGCTACCGGTAGCCCGCACGTAGCGACTCAACGAGGCCTGCGTTGCGTCAGCGAACCTGATATTGGTGGGCACTACCATGTAGCACAGTGTAGCGTGCGGCACTCACATGGCGTCAGGCCGGCAGCGCGGCCTCGATCGCAGCGATCACCTGCTCCGACTCCGGCTCGACGGCGGAGCGGAACCTCGCGACCGGCTTGCCATCGGGGTCGAGCAGCCACTTCTCGAAGTTCCAGCCCACGTCACCGGCCTCGCCGGCGGCATCCTCGACCTGCGTCAGCGCCGCGAACAGTGAGTGGGCGCCGGGGCCGTTGACCTCGACCTTGTCCATCATCGGGAACGTGACCCCGTAGGTCGCCGAGCAGAACTCTGCGATCTCGGCGTTGGTGCCGGGCTCTTGGCCCATGAACTGGTTGCAGGGGAACCCGACCACGGTCAGGCCGCGGTCCGCGTATCGCTGCTGCAGTCGCTCCAGGCCCGCGTACTGCGGCGTCAAGCCGCACCGCGAGGCGACGTTCACGACGAGCAGCGCCCGGCCGGCGTGCTCTCCGAGTGTGGTGGCGCGACCATCGAGTGTGGTCAGGGCGATGTCATGAAGGCTCACGTGCTCACGCTACGCCGTGCCACTGGTGTCGGCGGCGGCTGGCAGGATCGAGCGCATGCGCCGCCACCACCTGGACTCGCCGATCGGTGAGCTGATCGCGCTCGCTGACGAGCAGGGGCTGCGGTCGCTGCTGTTCCCGGGCCACCGGGTGCCGCCGTCGATCGAGGAGATCCCACAGTCCGAGCAGGGCTTCGAGGCGCTCACCGAGCAGCTCGGCGAGTATTTCGACGGCGATCGGCACGACTTCGATCTGCCGCTCGCCCCGCGCGGCACCGAGTTCCAGCTCCGCGCCTGGGAGGCGCTGCGGCAGATCCCCTACGGCCAGACCCGCAGCTACGGCGAGCAGGCCGCGATGCTCGGCGGATCCGAGGCCGGCCACACCCTGGCGCGCGCAGTCGGGCTCGCGAACAACCGGAATCCGATCTCGATCATCGTGCCCTGTCACCGCGTGATCGGTGCCGATGGCAGCCTCGTGGGCTACGGCGGCGGCCTGGAGTCCAAGCGCTACCTGCTCGATCTCGAATCCAGCGCCCAGCCGCTGTTCTGAGCCCCGCCGCACCGAGAGTGCAGCGCTACACGCTCGCCAGCTCCTGCTTCCCCGCCAGGTCGGCGTACTCGCCGCCCAGCTCGAGGAGCTCACGGTGAGTTCCACGCTC
This sequence comes from Pseudactinotalea sp., assembly GCF_048594945.1. NCBI lineage: Bacteria > Bacillati > Actinomycetota > Actinomycetes > Micrococcales > Cellulomonadaceae > Pseudactinotalea > Pseudactinotalea sp. Next base: position 3,577 of record NZ_JBMDXJ010000502.1, read on the forward strand.
GATGACCCGACCGCCGTCGAGCACCACGATCTGGTCGGCATCGGCGATCGTGGAGAGCCGGTGCTCGATGGCGATGGTGGTGCGGCCGACCGCGAGTGCGTCGAGCGCCTCCTGCACGGCCCGCTCGGTGGCGTTGTCGAGCGCCGAGGTGGCCTCGTCGAGCACGAGCACCTTCGGATCACGCAGGATCGTCCGCGCGATCGCGATGCGCTGCTTCTCGCCGCCGGAGAACCGGTGGCCGCGGGAGCCGACCACGGTGTCATAGCCCCGCGGCAACCCCGTGATCAGGCCGTGTACCTGGGCCGCACGAGCGGCTGCCTCGATCTCAGCATCGGTCGCGTCGGGGCGCGCGTAGCGCAGGTTCTCGCGGATGCTCGTGTGCAGCAGGTAGGTCTCCTGGGAGACCACGCCGACGACGGAGCTCAGGTCGGCGAGCGAGAGGTCGCGCAGGTCGATCCCATCGATCGTGACCCGACCCGTGGTCGGGTCGGCGAGGCGGGCGACCAGCGAGCCGAAGGTCGACTTGCCCGACCCGGTGTGGCCGACCAACGCCAGCGAGGACCCAGCCGGGACCGCCAGGTCGATACCGCTCAGCGCGGACCGATCCGCACCCGGGTACCGGTAGCCGACGCCCTCGAACCGCACCTCACCACGCACCCGGTCGCGGTCCAGCGCCACCGGCTCCTCCGGGTCGTCGATCTCGACCACGAGGTCGAGGTACTCGAACACGCGGCTGAACAGGGCCATCGAGCTGACCACCTGCACGCCGACGTTGAGCACGCCCATGAGCGGCCGGAACAGCCCCGCCTGCAGGCCGGTGAACGCCACCAGGGTGCCGATCGTCATGCCGTTTGAGGTGGCCGGCAGCCCGGCGATCAGGTAGATCAGCGCGGGGATCGCGGCGAAGATGATGCTCATCGTGGCCATCCGCCAGCGACCGGCAAGCTGGGACTTCACCTCGAGGTCCATCAGCTCATCGGAGGTAGCGGCGAAGGTGGCTGAGGCGCTGGGCCCGGTGCCGAGAATCTTGCCGAGGATCGCGCCGCTGACCGAGAGCGACTCCTCCACCTGACCCTGCAGGTTCGCCATCGCACGCTGCCGCTGCATGGTGACCTCGCGCCGCATGGTGGCGACCTTGCGCGTGAGCCAGATCGCGGGCGGCAGCACGATCAGCGAGAGCAGCGAGAGCTGCCACGAAAGCGCGACCATGGCGACCGCGGTACCCACCGCCGTCGTGATGTTCGATGCCACGGAGGTCGCGGTCGAGGTGACCACGCCCTGCATGCCCTGGATGTCCTGGGTCAGGCGCGCCTGCACCTCGCCGCCGCGGGTGCGCGTGAAGAAGTCCACGGACTGTCGCTGCAGGTGCGTGAACACGTCGGTGCGGAGCCGGTGCATGACCTTCTGGCCGATCGTCGTCGAGAGCCAGGTCTGCAGCACGCCCAGGACCGAGGAGACGATCGTCACGGCGAGCAGGCCGCCGACCAGCGTCAGCAGCAGCGGGACGTCCTGATGCGGAATCGCGTCGTCGATGAGGTGCTTGGTGAGGAACGGGGTCGCGAGGCCCACGAGCGAGGTCGCGACAATGAGCGCGATCACCACAGCGAGGGGGCCACGGTAGGGCCGGAACAGCCCGCCGACGCGGCGCAGGCTCACCGGGTGCTCAGCGAGCTGGTTCGTGTCGGCGGGGTCGAGTCGGGCGACCATCGGGCCGCCGTCCCGCCCGCCACGGTCGACGGCGGACCTGCCGCCTCGGGAGTAAGTGTCGTTGGGCGCTGTCATGGCGCACCACCTGCCTTGTCTGTCGAGAAGATCGGGGCCTGACGGCGGCGGAGCGGTCTCCGCGCGACCGTCGAGCAATCGTGAGGTTACCTCACAATGAGGCTCAACACCAGTGTTGGTTAGAGTATTCCCGTGACCGAGCCCGAGCCCGACGCCAGCGAGCTGATCGTGCGCGCGGCCCGATCGCTGCGGCGCCGCTGGATGGCTTCCCTCGAACCGTGGGGCATCACACCGCACGAGTACCGTGCACTGCACGTGACGACCCACGAAGAGCCGCCGCGCCTGTCGGAGATCGCCGATCGGCTGCGGATCGCACCGAGGTCAGCCACCGAAGTGGTCGACAGCCTCGAGGCCAAAGGACTGGTGCGGCGCGTGCCGAGCCCGACCGACCGCCGCGCCGTGCTGGTCGAGCCCACCGATGCCGGCCGCACGCTCGCCGAGGAGGTCGCTCAGCAGCGCTCCGACCTCGGTGAGCAGATGCTGGCCCCGCTGGCGCCCGACGACGTGGCGCAGCTGCGAGACCTCCTGACCCGCGTGGTCGACGATCGCGCCTGATCGCTCCGCCGAACCCGCGGGACCGGATCAGCCGATCGGGACCACGAGGGCGGTCGCGATGGCGGCGAGGCCCTCGCCGCGACCGGTGAGGCCGAGGCCGTCGGTCGTGGTGGCGCTCAGCGTGACCGGTGCGCCAGCAGCTTCGGAGAGCCTGCGCTGCGCCTCGTCGCGGACGCGCGCAACCTTCGGGCGCGGCCCGATCACCTGCACGGCGATGTTGCCGATCTCGAAGCCCGCCGCCCGCACACGGGCAGCCGCCTCGCCGAGCAACCGCACCCCGCTCGCCCCCGCCCAGGCAGGGTCATCGGTCCCGAACTGCGAACCGAGGTCACCGAGGCCTGACGCGGAGAACAGGGCGTCCGCAGCGGCGTGGGCGGCGATGTCGCCGTCCGAGTGGCCCTCGAGCGCAGGTTCCTCGGCAAACTCGATCCCCGCCAGCCGCAGGCCGAGCCGGCCATCGGCGGCGAACGCGTGGACGTCGACCCCGATGCCGACCCGAGGGTTCACGACCAGGTCCCGTTCGCGAGCAGCGCCTCGGCGAGCGCGAGGTCGGCAGCGGTCGTGACCTTCATGGCTCGATCATCCCCCGGAACGACGTGGACCGAGACATCGAGGAAGCGCTCGACCAGCCCGGCATCGTCACTCACGGCGGTGCGTTCGTCGGCCGCGAGGTCGCGACCCGCGCGATGCGCCCGGTAGAGCGTCGCGAAGTCGAAGCCCTGGGGCGTCTGCACCGCCACCAGCTCTGCCCTGTCGACCGTCTCTGCCACCACGTCGCCGCGGACGCGCTTGATCGTGTCGGCAACCGGAAGACCCGGGATGACCGCGTGCGCGCCGGCACGAACGGCGTCGATCACGGAGGCGATCATCGCGACCGGCGCGAGCGGCCGGGCGGCATCGTGCACGAGGACCACCTCGGCCTTGCGAGGGTCCGCCGCCGCGAGCGCACGGACCACGGACTCCTGTCGCGATGGTCCGCCTGGGCACACCGTGCCGCCGACCTCGATGTGGCGCTGCGGGTCGTCGCTCGATGTCCAACCGACGGCGGACTCGCCGAGGAGCGCCCCCGGCGTGGCTGCGGACTCCGGCGACTCGGCCCCATTCGTCGGCCCGAACACCGCAGCAGCGACGTCGTCGATCCGGTCAGGGGGCGCGGAAACGATGATCTGGTCGCATCCGGCATCCACGAGACGGCGGGCGGCGTGCCACACCAGCGGACGCCCAGCGAGGTGCACCAGTGCCTTGGGCTCACGGTGGCCCAATCGGGTGCCGGACCCGGCGGCAACGACGATGCCGACCGTGCGCACGTCGAGCTACCTCGGTCGCGGGGCGATCAGGAAGCGAGGACCTCGTCGAGGATGGCCTCTGCCTTCTCCTCCTCGGTGTGCTCAGCGAGTGCGAGCTCCGAGACCAGGATCTGGCGAGCACGAGCGAGCATGCGCTTCTCGCCAGCGGAGAGGCCACGGTCGGCGTCACGGCGGGAGAGGTCGCGCACGACCTCGGCCACCTTGATGACGTCACCCGAGGCGATCTTCTCGACGTTCGCCTTGTAGCGGCGCGACCAGTTGGTCGGCTCCTCGGTATACGGGGCGCGCAGCACCTCGAACACCTTCTCCAGCCCTTCGTGGTCCACGACGTCGCGGACGCCGACGAGATCGCAGTTCTCGGCGGGGACCTCGATGGTCAGATCACCCTGCGCCACCTTGAGCTTGAGATAGAGCTTTTCCTCGCCGCGGATGACGCGCTTGGAGATCTCTTCGATGAGGGCCGCACCGTGATGCGGGTAGACGACGGTCTCGCCGACTGTGAAGGTCATGAGTTTGGCACTCCCCTTTCCAAC
>NZ_JBMDXJ010000503.1:0-3600 GCF_048594945.1 Pseudactinotalea sp.
TCAGCTCTGCGGGCCACCGCCCCCACCTCCCGCCGCGCCGGCGAGTGCGGTCCCACGCGAGCTCCGCGAGTGGGACCACACTCACCACCACCGGCATTGGGTGGGACTGCACTCACCCGAGCGTGGACTCGGCGAAGGTGAACCACTGCTCGGCAGCCTCCTCAGGCGTCACCGTGCCGTAGCCGATCTCGTCCGCCAGCCGCATGAACTCGGCCTCGATGCTGCCCGACCCTGCCACCGAGGGCGGCGTGCGACCGGTGAGGAACTCCGACAGGCCCTGCTCGTACTCCGCGGTCTGGACATCAAGCTCGTTCTGCTCGACTCCCTCGAGGGCGGCTGAGGAGGCCGGCACGCCGCGCGAGAAGCCGAAGATCGCACCGACCTCCGGCGAGTTGGTGATGAAGTCGACGAACTCTGCCGCCACGTCGGGGTTCTCGGAGTGCTGTGAGATCGAGAGCAGCAGCCCCGGCTTGAGGAACATGCCGCTCTGCTCGGTGTTCGAGGGGACCGGCAGCATCGTGTACTGGTGCCCGGCGCTGCCCTCGGTGAATCGCGTGAGGAAGTTGGACCAGCTGATGTCCGCACCGATCTGGCCAGAAGCGATGCCGTCGCCCTCGATCTGAGCCGACCGTTCGAGCGGGATGAACGCCCCGTTGGCGAAGTTCGGCACGCTCCGCTCCCACCACCGAGTGAGGTCCTGGGGCTCGAACGCCAGCGCGCCGGAGTCGTCGAAGAACTCCAGCCCCTCCTGCTGAAGCCACATCTGGAACGCCACGAGGATCTTCGTGTAGTTGGTCGAGCCGTACACCACCGGATCGGAGTCGGCACCGGCGGCAGCGATCTCGGCCAGGTACTCGTCGTAGTCATCCCAGGTCAGTGGCGCTTCGGGCACCGCAACGCCGAGGGTGTCCACCACGTCGTTGTCGACGAACACCGCCAGCGTGCTCTGCCCGGTGGGGATGCCGTAGGTCTCCCCGTTGAGCTGGGCAGCGGGCAACAGACCCTCGGAGATCGTGGAGACGTCGATCGTCTCGCCCATGTACTCGTCCAACGGAAGCAGCCATTGACGGCTGACGAACTCATCGAGCACCGGCAGGTCCATCTGGACCACGTCCGGGAGGCTGCCGGCTGCCCCTTCGGTGTTGCGCGCGGTCCAGTAGTCCGACATCGCCGAGAATTGGGTCTGGATCGTCACGTTCGGGTGCTCGGCCGTGAAGAGGTCGATCGCCTCCTCGTAGCGGTCGGCCCGGGAGTTGTCACCCCAGAACGTGAACAGCAGCGTGACGTCCTCGCCCGCGTCCGGCTCGCCGCCGCCGCCGCCATTGCACGCGCTCAACGCGAGTGCTGCCGCCGCCACTGCTCCGGCCGCGGCCCACACGCGGCGCTTCCTCGATGCCATCACAGAGCCTCCTTGCTCGCCGTCGCCTCTCGACGGCCCGCGGCGATCCTCGGATGATCCGGCCGCGCCTGAGCAGAAACCGACAAAACCGGTCAGCCTCGAGCCGAGCGATCAGCGCGCGCCGCCGCAGGAGTCACGCACCATCAGGCGAGGAAGCAGGTCGAGGTGCCGGGGCGAGCGGGCCTCATCCGGCGTTGCGAGGTGATCGAGCAGCAGCCGCAGGCCCTCGCGACCGAGCTCGTGACGTGGCGGACTCACGGCCGTCAGCGGCACCGCGCACAGGTCGGCGAACTCGTCGTCGTACGCGATGATCGCGAGGTCGCCTGGCACATCGACGCCCCGGTCGAGGGCGAGCTCGACCAGTCGGGTGGCGTGGTCATCGGTGTGGACGAGCACGGCGCGGGTGCCGGAACTGCGGCACTCCCGCAGCAGCCGTTCGAGCATCTCGCCCACGCCGGGCCGGTCCTCCTCCGACTTCGGCAGCGACAGGTCCGGCGCCGGCCGCAGTCCGAGCCGCTCCACGGCCGCCCGGTGGCCGGCCCGCACCGAGGATGCGGTCGGCGTCCGGTCGAAGACGGCGATCGCCACGGCATCGTGGCCCAGTCGAGCGAAGTGCTCGACGGCGAGCGCAGCTCCGTAGGCATGGTCCGTGCGCACATAGTCGTACGGCTGCACAGCCGAGGTCGCGAACCTCCGCTCGAGGATGACGCACGGCACCGGGATCGAGCTGACCCACTCGGCGATCTCGTCCTCGTCCCGATCGCGCGTGGTCGGCGCGATCAGCAGCCCCTCGACCCCCAGCGAGAGCAGCCTGCGCACCTGCCGCTCCTCGATCTCGTGCACGTAGTCGGTGCCGCCGAGCACGAGCCGCACGCGCCGCGATGCGGCCACCGACTCCGCGCCGCGCACGGCAGCGGCGAAGTGGCCCGTGGGGCTCGGGACCACCAGCCCCGCGAGTGTGCGTGCCGGAGCCGGCTCACGCTCTGCGGTCAACGCGATCGCGCCACCGTGCACCCGCGCGAGGAGACCCTGCCGATCCAGCTCCACCACGTCGCGCCGGATCGTCACCTCGGACACCCCGAGTGCCTCCGCGACATCGGCGGAGCGCACGCTTCCGCGCAGCTGCAGCTCACGCAGCAGGAACTCGTGGCGCGCCCGTGGCAGCCGCATCGCCCTCACCTCCCGCCCGGATCGTGCCTGATGGCGGGAGCAGGATCTCGCAAAACCGCCAGAACCGTTCACCGCTGCTCGGAAATGTCCGTTCTCGGCTGCGACTGCCGCTGAACGACCACCGTGCTGTACGCGAGTGGTGCCCACCGACGGTCGCGGCTCGTTCCCACACCGACGTGAAGGAGCACCGTGGTCCACCCCACGCGACGAACCGTTCTCATGTCCACGCTGGCCGCGAGCGCCGCCGGCACCCTCGCCGCCTCGCTGGAACCGGCGCCCGCCGCCGCAGCTCCGGCTGCCGGCGTGCCACGCTCACCGGATCCAGCGGATCCGGTGGACATCCGCTGGCTCGACGGCGCTGCTCCGGAAGCGCTCGCTGCAGGCGCCACGTGGGGTGTCCCGTGGCCGCGCGGCACCCTCGCGGAGGACCAGCCGCTGGCCATGACCGCCGACGACGGCGCGCCCGTGCCGCTGCAGAGCTGGATCACCGGGTGGTGGCCCGATGGCTCCGTCAAGTGGACGGCCCATGCGATCAGCGAGGCAGCACCGCGTGCCGACGCCTACGCGCTGAGCACCGGCGATCCCGCTCGACCACAGACCCCGGTGACCGTGACCACCGGGCGCCGGGACGTCGTCGTCGACACGGGTCCGATCCAGGTGACGTTCGCGACCAAGGGTGAGGAGGTCATCACCTCGATCGCTCGCAACGGCCATGTGATCGCACGGGCGGGCACGCTCGTGGCCTCTCGGCAGGACACACCCAGCACCGACGATCCCGACCGGCCCAAGACCGAGCGGTTCATCAGCCACATCGAGAAGGTTGAGGTCGAGCAGGAAGGACCGGTGCGCGCCGTCGTCAGAGTTGAAGGCGTGCATCGCAAGGGCGGGAGGTCGTGGCTGCCCTTCGTGCTGCGGTGGTACCTGTATGCAGGATCGGAGGCGATCCGCCTCGTGCACACCTTCATCTTCGACGGCAAGGCGAAGAAGGACTTCATCAATGGCCTCGGCGTACGGTTCGACGTCCCGATGCA
>NZ_JBMDXJ010000504.1:0-9851 GCF_048594945.1 Pseudactinotalea sp.
ATGCCACGATCCAGGCCCAGGTGCTGGACGTTCTCGCGCTGGCCCAGCGTGAGACCGGCGTCGCCGTCGTCCTCATCACTCACGATCTCGGGCTAGTGGCCCAGATGGCCGACCGCGTCGTCGTCATGTACGCGGGCAGGGTCGTCGAGTCGGCGACGACCGAGGAGTTGTTCGGTGAGAGCCGTCACCCGTACACCGCTGCCCTCATGGCCAGCCGCCCTGCGGCTCATCGGCGCGGCGAGCAGCTGCACGTGATCGAGGGGCGTCCGCCGAACATGGCAGACCTTCCCCGAGGCTGCCCGTTCGAGCCGCGATGTGCGTCGCCGCTGCGTGAGGATCGCTGCCGGAGCGAGGTGCCCGCGCTGCAGGCGAGCAGCGACGGCCGCTGGAGCGCGTGCCACTTCCGCGAGCATGGTCTCCCCGCTCGGCAGATGGAGGTTCGATGAGCCAGGAGGAGCAGATGCTCGAGGTCGACGATCTCCATGTCCACTATCCGTCCTCGCGCCGTCGCGCACCGATCCGGGCCGTGGACGGCGTTTCCCTGACCGTCGCCCAGGACGAGGCACTCGGGTTGATCGGCGAGTCAGGATGCGGCAAGAGCACGACCGGCCGTGCGCTCGTTCAGCTGACCGAGCCCACAGGTGGGCGCATCCGATATCGGGGCGAGGACATCACCCGGCCCGACCGTCGTCGCCGCAAGAGTCTGCGGACCGAGATCCAGTTCGTGTTCCAGGATCCGCAGTCCTCGCTGAACCCGCGGATGACGGTCGAGGAGATCATCGCCGAGCCGCTACGGGCGTTCCGGCGTTGGGACCGTGACGGCAGAGGCAGCGCGGCCCGGCTGCTTGACCAGGTCGGCCTCGGCGCCGACGCACTCCGACGCTACCCCCACGAGTTCTCAGGCGGCCAACGGCAACGGTTGGGTATCGCTCGGGCACTGGCCCTGGACCCGAGCCTGCTCGTCCTCGACGAACCGGTCTCGGCGCTCGACGTCTCGGTGCAGGCACAAGTGCTGAACCTGTTGATGGAGCTGCGCGCCGATCAGGCACTGTCGTACATGATGATCTCTCACGATCTCGACGTCATCAGGCACGTCACCGATCGGGTCGCTGTCATGTACCTCGGTGTGATCGTCGAGACCGGTGACGTTGCCCAGGTGCTGGACAGACCTGCGCACCCGTACACATCCGCGCTCGCTTCGGCCACCCCTCCGGCGTTGCCGGGTGAGCAGCGGGAGCGCATCGTGTTGCGTGGCGAGCTGCCTTCCGCGGCCGACCCGCCTTCGGGTTGCCGTTTCCGCACCCGCTGCTGGCGTGCCGATGAGGTCTGTGCCGAGAAGATTCCGGTGTTGACCCCGATCGGGCCTGCCGGCCGGCAGGTCGCCTGCCACCATCCGCTCTTCGAGCCCACCGTCGCCGTGCAGGCGGTCTCGACCGATGCGCTCTGATGGCCTCCGCCCACACGCTCCGTTCCGCCAGTCGTTCCTGTCCCTCTATTTGGAGAGCCATGCCCCGCCCGCTCGATCCCGCCGCCCGCGTCCTCGGACCACACGCCCAGCAGGCCGCGTTCCCGCTCGGAGGGATCGGCACCGGGAACGTCTCGATCGGCAGCCGGGGAGAGTTTCGGGACTGGGAGATCTCGAATCACCCGGACAAGGGGTCGTGGCTTCCGAACACGTTCGCCGCAGTACGCGCGCAGCGAGGCGGGGACGAACCGTTCGCTGCGATGCTAGAGGCAGCGTTTCGACCTCCGTTCGAGGGTGACAACGGCATCTATCGCGGCCGTGGAGCAGGCTTGCCACGACTGCAGGATGCCCGGCTCGTCGGCGAGTACCCGATGGTCGAGGTGGAGTTCCGTGATGACCGGATGCCGATCGAGATCTCGATGTCGGCGTTCACGCCGCTGGTGCCACTCGACGTCGCCGACTCGGGCATCCCTGGGGCGGTGCTGCGGTACCACCTGTACAACCCGCACCAGGAGGCGGTGGCGGTCACGCTCGTCCTGTCGATGGCCAGCCCCATCGGTGTCGTCGGGCGCAATCAGGCGGGTGCGCCACGGTTCGAGGGCACGCCTTTCGTGAGGTACCGCGACAGCGGCGACCTGCGAGGTCTCGCTTTCGGCAGCGATCTTCCCGCGGAGTCGTTCGAGTACGGCACGGCAGCGCTTGCCACGGCCGAGCGCGACGTCACGGTCACCGAGGAGTGGCTCATCGGCGCCCGGCCCGATGGCGCACAGCTGTTCTGGGAGGACCTGGTGACCGATGGCCAGCTGGATCGGCCGGGTGATCACCCGGTCGATCCCGGCTTCCATGACGACGGACTCCGGGTCGGCAGCCTGGGCGTGGTGCTCTCGCTGGCTCCCGGAGAGCACCGTGACGTCGAGTACCTGATGTCCTGGCACGTGCCCAACCGGCGCCGGGCGTGGCAGGGGACCGCGCTCGTCGACACCCATCGGGACGAGCGCGTGCGTAACCAGTACGCGGTCCGGTACCCGGATGCCTGGGCTGTCGCGCAAGACCTGTCTCAACGGCTGCCCGAGCTCGAGGGTGCGACCAGGGCGTTTCGGGACGCACTGTTCGGTTCGACCCTGCCGGCGGAGCTGGTCGACGCCGTCAGCGCGACACTCGTGGTTCTGCGCAGCACCACCTGCTTCCTGCTGGAGGATGGCAGCGAGGAGGGGCTGTTCGCCGCGTGGGAGGGCAGCCTCGACCACGCGGGCAGCTGCGAGGGAACGTGCACGCATGTCTGGAACTACGCACAGACCGCTGCCCACCTCTTCCCCGGCCTGGAGCGCAGTGCCCGTCGAACCGAGCTGCTTCACGAGACCGACGCCGACGGCCGGATGCGGTTCCGCTCCAACTCGGTCTTCGGTGGCGAGCCGTGGGAGTTCCGGCCGGCTGTCGATGGCCAGATGGGCACAGTGGTTCGAGTCTTTCGAGAGTGGGTACTCAGTGGAGACGACGGCTTCCTGCGCGAGCTGTGGCCAGCGACCCGGCGCGCTCTCGAGTTCGCATTCGAGCACTGGGACTCCGACGGCGACCTCGTCCTCGACAGCGAGCAGCACAACACCTACGACATCGAGTTCTTCGGACCGAACTCGCTGGCGAACTCGATGTTCCTGGCTGCGTTGCACGCGGGCGCGCAGATGGCGGCCTACCTGGGTGAGGCGGAGGCAGCTGCCGCCTACCGCAAGGCCGCAGCGAGCGCCTCGGCGCGGGTGGACACCATGCTCTTCAACGGCGAGTACTACGACCAGAGGCTGGCGGATGTCGACGAGCACCGCTACCAGTACGGAACCGGTTGCCTGGCCGATCAGCTGTTCGGCCAGACTCTCGCCCACCTCGTCGGTCTGGGCCACGTGCTGCCCTCGGAGCACGTGCGTTCGGCAGTGGCTGCCGTGCACCGCCACAACTTCTTCGCCGACGTCGGTGAGCACGTGAGCGCCCAGCGCACCTATGCTCTGCCCGGCGAAGCCGGCATGATCCTGTGCACCTGGCCGCGGGGCGGCCGTCCCCGGCTCCCCTTCATCTACTGCGACGAGGTGTGGAGCGGGGTCGAGTACCAGGTCGCGACCCACCTGGTGTACGAGGGCATGGTTGCCGAGGGCCTCGAGGTCGTCCGGGCTGTCCGCGATCGCCATGACGGCGTGCGCCGAAATCCCTGGAACGAGGTCGAGTGCGGCAACCACTACGCCCGATCGCTGGCGAGCTGGGGAGTTCTCCTCGCGATCCTCGATCACCGTTGGGACGGGCGCTCGCAGGTGTTGAGCCTGGGGCCCCGGCAGGAGTCCTATCGTGACGGGGTGCTGCAGGCGCCGGTGTTCACGTCAGCAGGCTGGGGCGAGCTGCTGATACGGGACGGGCGAGCGGTTCTGGCGTGTCGCGGCGGCCAGCTGCAGGCTGCTGGGGTGGTCGTGACCACCCCCGATGGCGTCGCATTGAGGATCGGCGCGATCGATCTGGCCCCGGGGGGCAGCGTCGATCTCACGTGAGGGCCTCGGTCAGGCCTCTCGGCGTCCGCGCATGCGTAGATCCGAGGGAAGTGGTTGGAGGGCCTCGACTGCGTCCCGGGTGGCGAGGAGCTCACCGACGAGGTGCTGCTCGCGTCCGTCAGCCGCTTCCCCGGTAGGCCCCGAGACCGAGAGCGCACCGAACTCGCCGTGACCGAGGTCGATCGGTACTGCGAGACAACGCAGCCCGAGGTCGGCTTCCTCGGCGTCGACGGCGTATCCCCGGCTCCTGGTCCGTGCGATGTCCTCGGTCATCTGCGTCGCCTCGGTGATCGTGTGGGTAGTCAACGCGGGGTACGGCTCGGCGGGCAGTGCCGCGGTCAGAGCCTCGGCATCGAGGCGCGACAGGATCGCTTTGCCGAGGCCGGTGCAATAGGCCGGGTTCGTGCTTCCCTCGGTGGTGGAGTAGCGGATGGAGCGGTCCGGGAACTCGACGCACACGTGCACGACGTCGCGGCCGTCGAGGACGCCGAAGTTCGCGGTCCAGCCGGTGGCGGAGGCGAGCTGCCTCAGGTGCGGACGCACGACGTCAGCAACCGACGCGGCTTCGAGATAACCGGTAGCGAGCGGCAGCACGCCGTGACCCAGCCGATAGGCGGGGCGGCTGTCGACACGGACCAGATACTCCTCGGCCTCCAGCACGGCGATCAAGCGGACCAGGGTGCTCTTCGGCAGCTGTGTGCGGCCGTGGAGCGAGGCGATCGTGGCGGCGGTAGGTGAGGTGGCCACAGCTCGAAGCACCTTCAGGCCGCGGCTGAGAGCGTGCGCGTGGTAGTGCGGCCGTTCCTCGGCAGCACGCCCAGCGCTGTCGTCGGTGGGTGTGTTCATGCGTGCCGTTCCTGATCGAAGTGCTTCCTCGCGAACCTCACACGCCGACCGTATAACGCTTGGGCGTCGCCCGCTCGTCGACGTGGTGCGCCGTTCCGTGTGGGGCGCCGAGGTCGGTCATGTGCGCGCGGAGAGCTCCTGGCCGACCGCGTGATGCGTCGTGTCGAGAAGGAGGTCGACATCAGCCTCGGTGTGGGCGTAGGAGATGTTGCTCCGCTTGAGGTTGAGGGGAACCTCGAGTACGCCGTGATCGATCTGACGCAGGCGATAGCCCGTGAAGAGGTCAGCATCGTTGCGGAGCAGATCGCGGTATTCGCGAGCCGGCCCGCTCATGAAGTAGCTGATGAAGATCGAACCCACACCGGTGACCACGGCCTCCACTCCGAGGTCGGCGAACACCGCGCGCAACCCCTCACGGGCGCGGTCGCCGAGGGCGTACAGATGCTCGTGCACCGGTTCGTTGCGTAGCTTGTCGATCGTGGCGACGGCAGCGGCTGCCATAGCGGGATGGCCGTTGAAGGTGCCGGCGAAGAAGGCGGGCCGGCCCGGCACGGTCGCGAACTGCTCCATCACGGCTGCGCTGCCGCCCAGAGCCGAGATCGGGTAGCCATTGGCGAAGGCCTTGCCCATCGTGGTGAGGTCCGGCTGGACGCCGACGACCTCCTGATAGCCGCCGAGCGCGTGTCGAAAGCCCGTGATGACCTCGTCGAAGATCAGCACGATGCCCTCCCTGTCTGCCAGGTCTCGCAGCCTCTGCACGAAGCCCGGTTCCGGAAGCAGTGCGCCGACGTTGTGGGGCACCAGCTCCAGGATGATCGCCGCGACTTCGCCCTTGTGCTCGCTCAGCAGCTGTTCGACCGCCTCGGCGTCGTTGAACGGTGCGATGAGCGTCGCGTCGAGCACGGACGGCAAGATCCCGGAGGACAGCGGGTCGCGTGCTCCCACGCGCTCGACCGGCGAGATGACGTTCATCGCGACGCTGTCGTGCCACCCGTGGTAGCAACCCTGGAACTTGACGATCTTCTGCCGTCCCGTCACGGTGCGTGCGACACGGATCGCCTGGAAGGTCGCCTCGCTGCCGGTGTTGGTGAACAGAACCCGTTCGACACTCGCGATCTCCTCGGTGATCCGCTCCGCCAGCTCGATCTCGGGCGGCGTGACACCGAGCCCGGGATTGTCGATGGCGCGCAGAGTGCGGATGACGGCCTCGTCCACATCCGGGTCGTTGTGCCCCAGCACCGGCGGCCCGTAGGCGCCGTGGAAGTCCAGCAACTCGCGCCCGTCTGCTGTGCGCAATCGTGCGCGGCTCGAGCCGACGACGACGACGTCCTCCAGCCCGGTGACGCGGCGTTGGACGCTGTTGACGCCACCCGCGATGACGGCGCGTGCCCGCTCAGCGCCGTAGGAGCGCTGATCGACGGAGGTCATTCGTCGCTCTCCCGCGGCACGTAGGCGATGCAATCGAGCTCCACCTGGATGAACGAGAAGTGGTTGCCGACCGTGGTGCGCGCCGGATACGGCTGCGGGAACAGCTCGGCATAGAGGCGGTTGTACTCCTCTCGCGAGGACTCCTCGCGCAGATACCCTCCCACTCGGACGATGTCGCGCAAGGTGCCACCGGCCGCCTCCAGCACCGCTTCGAGGTTGCGCACGGTCCGTCGGAACTCTCCCTCGAACGTGTCGGAGACGATGCCGACGTCAGGCTCGGTCGAGGCCTGTCCGGAGACGAACACGAAGTCGCCGACGCGGGTGGCCGAGGACAGCGGCGCGGGCGGCGGCTTGCCCGGCTCGGGCTCGATGGTGTCGAAGGGAACGGTCATACCAGCCTCCCAGGCTTCGATGCTTTGACATGGAACACTGTTCCATACTACGTGGATGAGTGCCGCCGGACCCCTGGGCGGTGCTGGCATCCCTCTTCCGACGACGAGGAGCGCTACATGGCTGAGCTGGACATCACGGACCCTGAGCTCGACGGCTTCGACCGCGGCTTTCCGGCGGCGGCCGCGGGCGTGCGGTGCAGCGAGGTCGGTGCCCAGGAGTGGGATCTTCATGCGCACATGTCGACACCGATCGCCGTCATCGCCGAGGACCGGTTGCGCCACAACGCGGAGGTCATGCAGGCGTGGTGTCGATCGCACGGTGCCGAGCTCTGGCCGCACGCGAAGACGACGATGTCCGCGCAGCTGATCGATCGACAGCGACGGACGGGCGCCTCGGGGGTGACGGCGGCGAGCGCCGCGCAGGCTCGGTTGCTGGTGGCCTGGGGTGCGCCTGCCGTGCTCGTCGCCAACCAGCTCGTCGAGCCCCGTGCCCTCGCCGATGTGCTGGCGGCCGTGGTCGAGGCCGAGTCTGAGCTCACGTGCTTCGTGGACTCGATCGCCGGCGTCGAGATCCTGGAGCGCCAAGCCGCAGCCGTCGGCGTTCACATGCCAGTGCTGCTCGAGGTGGGTGCGCCGGGGGCCCGTACGGGCGTTCGGACAGCGTCGGACCGGGACGGCGTGCTGGCCGCGCTGGCGCGTTCGGCGCACGTGCGCCTCATCGGGGTCGCCGGCTACGAGGGGGCGTTCGCCGCCGACCGCTCAACGGAGTCGCTGGCACGCGTGGATAGCTATCTGAGCGGGATCGTGGAGGTGCTCGAGGAACTGGTCCGGAGGGGTGTCGTGGAGAGCGACCGGCCGGTGCTCTCGGCAGGCGGCAGCATGTACTTCGACCGGGTCGTCACGGCCTCACAGTCGATGCGCGGCGGCCACCGCCTGGTGCTGCGCAGCGGCTGCTACCTACTGCATGACGCCGGACTCTTCCAGCACGCGACGCCCTTGCCGGACGAGCCGTCTCGCCCCGGCCTCCGGGCCGCGTTGACCGTGTGGGGGACCGTGCACTCACGGCCGGAGGCCGGCCGTGCCTACCTGGATGTGGGTCGGCGCGACGTCGGTGAGGACCAAGGATTGCCGCTCGTGCAGCGCCGCCTAGCGGCCGGTGCGGCTGAGCCGGCACCGCTCGAGGGTGTGCGGGTGATCGCGCTCAATGACCAGCACTGCCATCTCGAGGTCGATCCCGGCGCCCTGCTCGAGGTGGGTGACCGGATAGAGCTGGGGGTCTCCCATCCGTGCACAACCATGGACAAGTGGCGCACCGTTCCGTTGGTCAGCGGCAGGACCCTCGTGGGTGCGATCACGACCCGCTTCTGACGAAACGCTCAGTCAGCCAGCAGTCGGGCCAGGTTGTCGATCAGCAGCTGGTCGCACTGCTCTTGCGTGACTCCGCGGGCCAGCAGGCGGGGAACGATGCGCGCGAGCACATGGTGGTAGCCGACCCCACCGTGTTCCGTCAGCTCGTGACTGAAGCAGATGTCCTGGGCCAGGAAGACATGATCGGCCAGCCCACGCTCCAACAGGCCGACCACGGCATCCACTCGCACGTCGTCGGCCGGCTGCTGCCGGCCCCACTGCGGATAGAAGGCATCACGCCCGAAGGTGTCCAGACCGAGCATGAACCCTTGCTCGGCCAGCCCGGCGAAGCGGTCGATGTCCGCGCGCAGTCTCACGTCGAGGTGGGAGAGCACCGTCCGCGCCGGGTCGAAGCCCAGTCGCAACAGCTCGAGCGCGTACGCCTCGATCGTGGCAGGGTCGGGCGGTGAGTGGATGATGACGGCTCTGCCTGTGAGCTGCTGTGCCGCGGCGCTGGCGCGAAGCACCGTGTGCTCGACCGGGTGTGGCGGCCAGGACCCGACGCCGATCTCACCGATCACACCGGCCCGCACCCCGGTGTCTGCGATGCCTTCGGTGAGCTCGCCGACGATCTCGGAGGTCAGCGACTCCACGCTGCGATCCGCCAGACCGGGAGGATGGGACGTGGCGATGTAATAGCCACAGCCTGCAACGAGGTGCACACCGGTCTCTTCGGACAACCAGCGCAGCGCGAGCGGCTGGCGGCCGATCCCGACGGAGGTGACCTCGACCACAGCGCCGCCTCCGGCCGCCTGGAAACGCCGAAGTCCTGCGGCCGCGCGGTCCAGGCGCCGCAGGCTGAGGTTCTCGAAGGAGGCGAAGGGAGCCGAGCGCAGGTCCGCCATCAGATCCGGTGTGAGCGAGGCGCCCGCGAGATCGGGCGCCGTGTCAGGGTCCCAGTAGCAGGAGAGGTCGATCAGCAGATGTTCATGGACCAGGGTGCGTCCGAGGTCGGCGGCCTGGACCCTGCCCCGGACGGTCTCGACGAAGCCTGTCCTCATCCGTGCGCTGGCGTCACCACGATCGCGCGCCGGGTGGTCGTGACGTCTCACGGCGCACAGCGCAACATAGAACAGCGTTCCGCGTCAAGAGGCCGGGGCGGGTTGTGGGTCCGCCCCGCCGCCGGGCGCGGCGTCGTGTGGGCGCTCGCGTAACCTTGCCCATCGTGGCTACCGACTTTCCCGCTGAGATCGCGTCCCTGCGGGGCACGCTCGATCAGATCCTCGCCGTGACCAAGCCGGAGGAGCTCGAGCGGCAGATCGCCGAGCTGTCCGAGCAGGCGGCGGCGCCGGACCTGTGGGACGACCCGGAAGCGGCGCAGCAGGTCACCAGCCAGCTCAGCCACGCGCAGGCCGAGCGGGACCGGCTGCACCAGATCGGCTCCCGC
Source organism: Pseudactinotalea sp. (assembly GCF_048594945.1). Taxonomy (NCBI): domain Bacteria; kingdom Bacillati; phylum Actinomycetota; class Actinomycetes; order Micrococcales; family Cellulomonadaceae; genus Pseudactinotalea; species Pseudactinotalea sp. The sequence goes on from NZ_JBMDXJ010000504.1 coordinate 9,451, forward strand.
GTGGACGATCTCGGCGCACTGGTGGAGATGGCGCAGGAGGAGGGCGACGACGACGTCCTCGCCGAGGCCGAGTCCGAGCTGACCTCGTTGCGCGCCGCGATGTCCGACCTCGAGGTCCGGACCCTGCTCGCGGGCGAGTTCGACCCGCGCGTGGCCGTGGTGACGATCCGCGGCGGCGCGGGTGGCGTCGACGCCGGAGTCTTCGCCGAGATGCTCATGCGGATGTACGTGCGCTGGGCCGAGCGCAAGGGCTACCCCACCAAGGTCATGGACACCTCCTACGCGGAGGAAGCCGGCCTGAAGTCGGCCACCTTCGAGGTCAACGCGCCATACGCCTTCGGCACGCTCTCGGTCGAGGCGGGCACGCACCGTCTCGTGCGGATCAGCCCGTTCGACAACCA
>NZ_JBMDXJ010000505.1:0-1847 GCF_048594945.1 Pseudactinotalea sp.
CTCGTCGTACTGGGAGGTCTGGAAGTTCTTCGGGATGTCCGGGTAGAAGTAGTTCTTCCGCGCGAATCGGCAGGTCTCGGCGATCTCGCAGTTCAGCGCCAGCCCGATCTTGATCGCGTGCTCCACGGCGGTGCCGTTGACCACGGGCAGCGCTCCGGGCAGACCGAGCGAGACCGGCGTGACCAGCTGGTTCGCGTGCTCGGGCTCCGTCCCACCCGCCGGCGAGGGGGCGTCGTCGAACATCTTGGTCCTGGTGCCGAGCTCGACGTGCACCTCGATGCCGAGCACCGGGTCGTACCGCTCGATCGCGTCCTCGTACGTGACGGTCACTTCGATGCCTCCAGCTTCGGCGCCTTGCTCAGCAGCGGCGCACCCCAGTCGTTGAGCAGCAGCGTCTCCAGCGCGGCACCCACGCTGTAGAGACGGGCGTCCTCGCGTGCGGGGGCGAGGATCTGGAACCCGACCGGCAGACCGTCGTCGGACAGACCGCTCGGCAGCGACAAGCCGGGCACACCCGCGAGGTTCGCCGGGATGGTCGCGACGTCGTTGAGGTACATCGCCAGCGGGTCGTCCAGCTTGGCGCCGAACGGGAACGCGGTGGTGGGCGCGGTCGGCGAGACCAGCACGTCGGCCTGCTCGAACGCCGCGGCGAAGTCTCGCTGGATCAGCGTGCGGACCTTCTGGGCGCTGCCGTAGTACGCGTCGTAGTAGCCGGCCGAGAGCGCGTAGGTGCCGAGGATGATCCGGCGCTTGACCTCGTCGCCGAACCCCTCGCCGCGCGTGGCGGCCATGACGCGCTCGGCCGTGACCGGGCCGTCGGTGGGCTCCACGCGCAGGCCGTACCGCATGCCGTCGAACTTCGCGAGGTTGCTCGACGCCTCCGACGGCAGGATCAGGTAGTACGCCGCGAGCGCCGCGGAGAAGCTCGGGCAGGACACCTGCACGATGTCGGCGCCCGCCGCGGTGAGTTTGTCGAGCGCGGCGTGGAACGAGGCGCGCACGCCGGGCTCGTAGCCCTCGCCACCGAGTTCGCTCACCACGCCGATGCGCACGCCGCTCAGGTCGCCGTCGGCGCCGTTCCGGGCTGCCTCCGTGTACGACGGCGCAGGGTCGGGCAGCGAGGTCGAGTCACGGGGGTCGTGTCCTCCGATGACATCGTGCAGCAGCGCCGCGTCGAGAACGGTGCGCGTGCAGGGTCCCGCCTGGTCGAGACTGGAAGCGAGCGCGATCAGCCCGTACCGGGAGACGCTGCCGTAGGTGGGCTTGACGCCGACCGTGCCGGTGACCGCGGCCGGCTGGCGGATCGAGCCTCCGGTGTCGGTCCCGATCGCGAGCGGCGCCTCGAACGCCGCGACCGCGGCCGCCGAGCCGCCGCCGGACCCGCCGGGGATGCGGCCGAGGTCCCACGGGTTGCGGGTGGGTCCGTACGCCGAGTGCTCGGTGCTGGACCCCATGGCGAACTCGTCCATGTTGGTCTTGCCGAGGATCGGCAGGCCGGCCTCGCGCAGGCGCGTGACGAGCGTGGCGTCGTACGGCGGCACCCAACCCTCGAGCATCTTCGAGCCGGCGGTCGTGACCTGGCCCTGGGTGACGACGACATCCTTGACGGCGATCGGCACGCCTGCGAGCGGGTGGAGCGACTCACCCGCGGACCGGGCCGCGTCCACAGCGGCGGCGCTGGCGAGCGCCTCCTCGCCGTTGACGTGGAGGAAGGCGTGCACATCGTCGTCCACGGCGGCGATCCGGTCCAGGTGCGCCTGGGTAGCTTCGGCGCTGCTGACCTCGCCCGCGGCGAGCGCGGCGGCGAGGTCGGCGGCGGAGAGCGTGATGAGCTCGTTCCGATCGCC
>NZ_JBMDXJ010000506.1:0-15805 GCF_048594945.1 Pseudactinotalea sp.
CGCGTTGAGCACGGTCGGCGTCAGCGTGCCCGCCGAGCACGCCACGACGGTCCCGGGCGAGATCCTCGGTCGCTCGCGTGGCGTGCCGGCTCAGTCGTTCACGGTCTCGACCGCGCCTGTGGCGGAGCGCCGCGGTGACGAGGGTGTGATCGTGACCGACCAGACCGGCTCGCACACGTGGACCGAGGTCAAGGACTTCGCGACCTCAGGCGCCACCGATCGTCACGTGGTGTGGGACTCCAACACCGGTGAGGTCAGGTTCGGGCCCTCGGTGCGGCAGCCTGACGGCACCATCCGGCAGCACGGCGCGGTCCCTGCCGATGGCGCGAGCGTGCGCGTGACCTCCTACCGCACCGGGGGTGGCGCGCGCGGCAATGTCGGTGCGCGCACGCTGACCTCGTTGCGCTCGGCCGTGCCGTTCGTGGCGTCGGTGTCGAACCCGCGCCCGGCCGTGGGCGGAGTCGACGCCGAGACGGTCGAGGAGGCGAAGGTCCGCGGCCCGCTCACGTTGCGAACGGGCCAGCGTGCGGTCACCGCCGGTGACTTCGAGCAGGTGGCACGGCAGTCCTCGATCGAGGTGGCTCGCGCGCGATGCCTGCCGAGCGAGGGCACCGGTTCGGGCAGTGTGCGGGTGCTGGTGGTGCCGAAGGTGCGCACGCGGATCGAGTCTCACGCGATCGACGACTTCGCGTTGTCGCCGCAGCTGTTCGAGGTGGTGGCCGAAGCGATCGACGTGCGTCGCACCGTGGGCGTCGCCGTGGAGATCGGCACGCCGTACTTCCAGGGCGTGAGTGTGGCGGCGCTGATCCGAGCGCTCCCGGGCCGCCCGGCTGCGGCCGTGCGACAGCGCGTCACCGAGGCGCTCACACGCTTCGTGCACCCGCTCGTGGGTGGCGGAGATGGCACGGGCTGGCCGTTCGGCCAGGCGCTGACCAGCGCCGCTGCCACACGCGTGGTCGAATCGGTCGAGGGCGTGCTCGCCGTCGACGAGCTTCAGCTGTACTCCTACGACCTGCGCAACGCCCGCCGGCTCGGGGACGGCAGCGAGAGCATCCGGCTCAGCGAGAACGCCCTGTTCCTGGGCGCCGATCACCGGGTCGTGGTGCGATGAGCGAAGGTGTGATCGAGGTGTCGCCGACCAGCACGACCGGCCGGCACGAGGACTGGTTGGTCAACCAGCTGCCCGCGGGCATGGTCGCCGACGACTTCTTCGTGCGGCTGGTGCGCATCTTCCAGACGCAGGCCCAGACTCTGCTCTCGCACGCGGACACGCTGCCTCACCTCGCCGACCCACGGATCGCGCCGATCGAGATGGTGCGGTACATGGCGCGCTGGCTCGGCACCGACAGCATCGACGACTCCTATGGCGAGACTGCGGAGCGTGCCGTTCTGAGCATGGTCGCGGCCACGTTGCCCTGGCGCGGCACCCGCTACGCGCTTACCCGGCTGCTCGAGCTGTACTCGGGTGGCCCGGCGAGGATCACCGACGGTGGCGGGGTCTTCGAGGAAGGCCGGGCGCCCGGCGACGTCGCCTGGGTCCGTCTCGAGGTCACCTCGAGCGGTCCGTTGCCCATCGAGGACTTCGTCGCGCTGGTGCTCGACGAGGTGCCCGCGCACGTGCGAACCGAGATCGTTGTCGGCGGCGCCCGGGTCTGGCCGCACCAGCCGGTCGAGCCGCCCACGCAGAACCTGCCCGCGGCGGGTCGGCGCGCGCGGCGCGAGGACAGCCACGACACCGACGGAGGCGAGTAGATGTCGGCGACCACGAACGGTTCTCACACCCAGGTGACCTGCCCGGAGTGCGGCACGATCACGACCGTGAGCGCGACCGGCCGCGGTGCGAGCGACTTCTGCCCGTCGTGCGATTACCCGCTGTTCTGGGCGGGCAGCGGCGGCGTGAACGCACGGCCAGAGGCCTCTGACGGCGCGCTGTTTCGCGCGCCCGGCACATCCGGTTCGACGACGCCCTCGGCGCTGGTCTGCCCTGCCTGCGGTGAGCACAACCCGACCACCGGTGTGGCGTGCCTGCGGTGCGGTGCCGATCTGCACCCCGCGCCACCGCCGGCACCCGAGCCGCCCGCACCGCCGCAGCCGATCGTCGTGAACCCACCTGCCCAGATCGTCGAGTGCTCGCACTGGCCGAGCTGGGCGGTCGCGACCATCGCCTCGCTCGTCACTGCGGTGGTGGTGGTCCTCGCCTTCGTCATCTGGGGCTGACCAGCTCAGCCGTCCGGCTCACCCTCCGGTGGCGGCTCTTCTTCACCCTCCTCTGGTGAGATGAGTTCGATCTCCGTGGTGACGTCCGCGTCTGCCCAGCCGGTGACGCCAGCGAAGCTGGCCTGCAGCATGTAGACGCCAGGGTCGAAACCCGCCGTAGCGAAGGTGATCGTGGCCGCCCCGTCCTCGAGTGATGCCTCGCCGATCGTGATCCATGCGCCGTCACCGATCTGACCTGCGAGCGTGACCGTGCTGCCGTCGGGAGGCGGTCCCTCCTCGCTCTCGACAGCGAGCAGGACGGCCTGTGTCTCGCCGATCGTGATCGACCCCGGCAGCTCACCGGCGAACGTGATCTCGGTGGCGATCTCCTCAGGCGGCTCGGCCTGCTCCAGCGAGACCCGGGCGAGCGTGCGTGCGGTCGCGGGCACGGTCGCGGGAGAGACGGAGGCGCTCCAGCCACCCCCGGGATCGGCGACCTCGAGCGTCCAGCCGATCGCCGGCAGGTACAGCACCGAATCGCTGGCGCCCGTGATCAGGGTGGCTTCCACGTCGTCGGCGGAGATGTTCCCGGGTACGGTGCCCGGGCTCGCCGTCACCACGACCTGCCCCGGTGGGTCGTCCCCCTCGGTGGGCGGCACCACCTGCAACCGCAGCTCGGTCTCGGCCACGCTCACGGCGGTCGTCACCGTGGCGGGGCTGGTGGGCGTGATCGTCACCTCGTCGCCGCGGTAGCTGCCGTGGTGGCCGGCGGGTCCCGAGACCGAGGCCTGCCAGGTGCCGACCGGCACCTGCAGGAACGTCGCCGAGAAGCCCACGCCAGCGCGAGCGAGCGGCTGTGGTCCGAGGGTGACCTCCTCGCCGTCGACCATGCCGACCATGGTCACGAGTCCACCCGCGAGGTCGGTGCCGTTGACCGAGGTCACCTCGACCGTGACCGGTCGTGAGATCAGCGGCACCACGAGATCGACGACGGCGCTCTGGCCGGACAGTACGGTCACGGTCGCGCTGGTCAGTGGCGACCACGGTGCGGTCGCACTGCTGCGCTCCTGCAGTTCGACCGTGTAGCTGCCAGCACCCAGATCCTCGAACAGGTACGCGCCGGCGTCGTCGATCTCGGAGGTGCCGATGTCGGTGCTGCCCTGGCGCAGCACCACCCGCAGCAGGTCGCTACCAGGCAACGGCGCCGTGGAACCGCCGATCAGGGTCTGCCGCACATGCCCCTGGATCGACCCGGTGGGGGCGGTGATCGGGACCAGCAGGTCGATCGGATCGCCGGGTGGCACATCCACGGAGGTGCTGAGCGGCATGTAGCCGCCGCCGGACAGGAACAGTGTGTATGTCAAGGGCAGCACGGTGGGGAAGTGGTAGATACCCAGCTCGGCATCGGTCTGGCACTGGTCCGAGCCTTCCACGCACGGTCGGTAGTCCTGCGGATGGTCGGCGTCGGCGAACAGCAGTCGGGCGTTCAGATTGCCGACCGGTTCGTCGCCATCGGTGACGGTGAGCTGAAGGCCGCCCGGGTTCGGCGCGAGATTCAGCGGCTCCGCCTGGGCGGTGTCTCCCTCGGTCACGTCCACCACGACGTTCCCACCCTCGATCTGCTCGTGGTCATCGGCGGCAGCGCTGACCTCCCACTCCCCGGCGTTGAGCCCGGCCTCCTCGAGCGTGCCGGTGATCAGGTAGCCGCCGTTGCCTCCCGAGGTCACCTCGAAGCTTCCGGGGGTAGTGAGACCAGTGGCCGTGACGACGGCGCCCGGGAGTTCCTCCCACCAGTCCGAGGCGTACTGGGATTGGACGACACCGGTGATGGAACCGAGTCTGGTGACATCTACCGTGAGCGGATCGCTGATGACCCGACCAGGCGGTATGACGAGCGGGACCTCGATCAGGGGCTGATAGCCGGCGATTCTGACGTCGACCTCGTACTGTCCGGAAGGCAGCGTGCCGAAGTCGAGCACGGTCTGCGTGGCTGTGGCCGTGCGCTCGATCCGCTGGCCATCGGGAGCGTGCAGCGTGATGACCGCGCCCGGGACCTGGATGGGCGGGTCGCCGGGCAGGATCGGAACGATGCCCACACGAGCCTGCTGCGGCAGGGTCCACACCGGCGGCTGCGGGCTGATGCCCCCACCGAGGCCGACCTCGAACGACTGCGTGGCCGACGAGTAGCCATTGAGGTGGGCGGCGATCGTGTACCGCCCCGGCCGGATCTCGTTGGTCGCGAGCGCCTGGTCGGTGTAGATGACCTCACCGTTCGACCCGACCCGAAGCGAGGGTGTGATCACGCCCGGTGGGGCTTCGAGCACCTCGAAACGCACGTCTTCGAGCAGGCTCGGATCCGCCGCTCCGGGAATCAGTTCGACCCGACCCGTGAACGCCTGCGCGGTGGGCGTCAGCAGCGTGTTCGCGAGCGAAGACAGCGGGACCCCGGTGGCGGTGAACTCATCGAAGTTCGGGGCGACGATCGTGACGTTGACGATCCCCTCCACGAGAGGCAACCAGGCGGTGCAGGCGGGCGGTGGCGCGTCTGCGGTGCAGATGTTCACACGGCCGTCGCTGCCGGTGACGAACTGCTGCTCGCCTCGCTGCGGCGTCGTTCCCTCGTACCCGATGACACCGTTGATCGTGATCGTGGCGCCGCCGACAGGCTGGGTGGTGCCGGAGCGGAGCTGGGCACCGACGTAGGCCGGCACGGTCTCGACCGCCGAGGCCAGGATCAGCTGGATGCGGATCTCTTGGTTGAGGCCGATCTCCACGATCGCACTCGCCAGCGGCTCACTGTTCTGGAACTGTGTGCCCACGATCCGGTAGGTGTCCGGTGGCAGATTCGTCAGCTGAGCGAAACCGCTGCTGTTGAGCTGAACGGGATCGCCCACGCGTTGCCCGTCCTCATTCTCGGCGCGTACGAAGTAGGCGTCGGCCGGGCTCGTGGACCCGGCGCCGTTGGAGAGCGCTGCGCTGACCGAGATGATGCCGTTGCGTTCGACCACCACGTCGTAGCGTCGGATCTCACCAGGGAGCAGATTGAGCAGCTGCGGTGCCGGTGTCACGTAGCCACCGCTGAGGCCCTCCACAGTGACCGTGTAGGCACCCGCGCTCAGCCGGTCCATCCGATAGGTGCCGTCATCGGCAACGGCGGCACAGCGCGCGGTGGCGGTGGCGCACTCCGGCACCTCGTGGCCGCAGGGGTCGGCGATCTCCGGGGTACCGGTCAGCCGGGCGACCACGCACACGCCGTCGGGCAGCAGCCCGGTGCGGGGGAGCACAGCGCCGGTCAGCGAGGGCGAGGGTTCGAGCGCGACGTCAGCTGCCTCGGCCACGGCGCCCATCGGCACCGTGACGGTGACCGTGCCCGGCTCGTAACCCGGCGCGGTCAGCGTGACCACGTACCGACCGGGTAGCAGCCCGTTGACCGACGCCCCGGTCGCGGGGAGTCGGTACGGGTCATCAGGCTCGGCGGTCGACGTGATCGTGCGACTGACGCCCTCGATGTCCTCCGCGACCACGCTCGCGGTGACGAGGCAGTCCTGCCCCTCCATCAGAATCGGGCAGGTGATCTGACCCCCGGTGCTGGCATCGACCACCCGCCCGGTGATCGAGGCGGTCGCGACCAATCCGTCGCCAGGGATGCGGCGCAGCACCAGGTCGACCTCGGCAACGCCGCCGGCACGGACCACGACCTCGGCATAGGTGGTCTCGTGCCCGAATGCCTCCGCCGAGAGCACGTAGCTGCCCGGTGCCACCCCGGAGAACCGGAACGTGCCGGAGGCGTCGGACGCGGACATCGTCTTGTAGATCGTCGCGGTGCCGCTGCCGTGAGTCAGCACGAGTCCGGCGGCCGCGATGCCTGCGCCGTCCTCGTCGGTCACGGTGCCGGTCACGGCACCGCCCGCCGACGTCAGCGAGATCGTCCAGCCGGAGACGCCGCTCGAGGTCAGGTTGACCTCACGCGTGACCGTGGAGTAGCCCGCTCCGGAGACCGTGACCGTGTAGCTGCCGGGCACGGGCAGCCGCGGCAGCAGGAACCGGCCGGCGTCCTCACCGGTGATCGTCGTGACGGTCCGCGTCGTGGTGCCGTTGGTCGCCACCACCGTGATGCCGCCCAGACCGCCGGTGCCGCCGAGGCTGTCCACCCCGACGACGCGGCCACTGATCGCCGCGACACCGGCATCGAGGGTGAGGTCGACCTCGCGGCTGCCGGCGGCCGCCAGGGAGATCAGCTGCGACTCGGTCCCCAGGTCGGGTGAGGCGGCCGAGACCAGGTAGGTGCTCGGGGTCATGAGACCGTCCACCTGCCATCGCCCGACGGCGCCCGTGGTCGCCGTACGGGTCGTCACCGTGGTCGTCCCGTCCGTCAGCGTCACCTCGACGCCGCCGGCGGGACCGCCCGGACCGCTCACGAGGCCTGCCATCGACCCCTCGCCGGCTTCCATCGCGACCTCGAGCGGTGCGGCCGCCAGTTCGGCGCCGGTCATCACCACGCGTTGGGTTCCGAAACCCGGCTTCGACATCGTCACCAGATACCGCGCCGAGGTCGACAATCCCGACAGCGCCCACACGCCGCTGTCGTTGGTGCGGGTGCTGACCCGCTGCGTGCTTCCGACAGGCGCCATCGGCATCGCTGCCGCGGCGATCTTGCCGGGGCTGGTGGCCACGCGCGTGCCGGTGTCGGCAGGCATACCGCTCGACCACAGGCTCGACGTCGGCACCACCTCGATCCTCACATCGCCCGGGTCCGCGCCGGTCACGAGACCGGAGACCCGTACCTGGCCGGCGCCGCGATCTCCAGAGACGCCGTCGCCACCCGCGTCTGCGCCGTCGTCAGATCCGCCGTCGGCCTCTGCGGTGCCGTCGCCCTGCCCGGCCGTACCGGAGCCGTCGCCGCTCGGTCCCTGAGCCGCCGTGGGGCTCGGATCGTCCTGCGTGAACCGCTCAGAGATCCGCGGCAGCGCGATCACTACGGCGGTGATCCACAGCGCCATCACCGCGACCACAGCGGCCACCCGGACCACGCCGCTGCCGAATAGGGCGCGCGAGGTGAAGCTGCCCTGCGCCCGCCGCGGCGCCGCGATGCCGGTCGCGACCACCTGATAGGGGAGCCGCTGGTGGGATCCGACGAGGCGAATCGGGGCGCGCAGCCGTGCCGGCACCCGCACGGTCTGCGCGGGCTGCAGCAGCACCGACGTCTCGGCGATATCGACGTCGAGAACATCGTCACCGAGGGGGGCGAGTGCCACGTTGGTGGCGCTCGCACCGCGGTTCCCGACCACGATGTCGACCCGCTTGCGGCGCACGCCGCGCACCTCGGCGGGTTCGATCGAGAGCACGACGTCGCTGGCGCCGTCGACCCTGAGCACGGCGTCGGCGACCGTACGGGCGGTCCAGGAGCCGGCGGTGCCGCTCTCGATCACCACCAGGAACGGATAGTCGCCCGGCGCGGCTCCCGCCGGCGGCGTCAGCGCCAGCTCGACAGAGGCAGTCTCATCGGCAGCGACCGCGGTCACGATGCCCGTGGCGGGCCGCCAGGTCTCTTCGAGACCGATGACACGCAGCTGCAGATCGCGCGTGGCTGGCGCAAGGTTGCGCGCGTGCAGACGCAGCGTCGCGGTGCCGCCCGGTGTGGCATGAGCGCCCGGCTCGACCGTGACGCTCGCAGCGTCCGGTCCACTCCGTCGGGGTGCTGGCGCGGTCATAGCTCCTCTTCCCCGGGTGGCTCGAACTCACCGGGTGGTTCACCGGGTTCCTCGACTTCGCCGACCTCGATGTCGACCGTGCGTTCCTCGCTCGCCTCGAGTGTGAACGGCGCGGACGCACCCAGCACCGTGCCGCCGTTCGTGCGGACCTCGATCACGAAATGTTCGGGCGCTTCGATGTCGTCGATCTCGTATCGACCGGCCGAGTTGGTGCTCACCTGCGCGACCGGGGCGGCGCCGGTGCCGTACTCGTCGGCTCGGAACAGCCACACGGTTCTCCCGGCGAGCGGCTCACCGGCGAGCGTGACCGTGCCGTTGATCCGTGCCGGCGCCACCAGCACCGGACTGAGCGTGCGGACCTGAGCAGCCGCCAGCACCACGATCTCGGAGGTGGTCCGGGTGCCGCTGCGCGCGAACGTCACGGTGTAGGTCCCGGGCGGCAGGTTCTCCACCCGGTAGTCACCGACGTCGCCCGAGGGGGTTGACGCCGTCGTGACGACCCGCTGCACGGTGCCCGAGCTGATCGTCACCACCACATTGCCCACCGGCTGAGCCGGCCCCTCACCCCGGGTCTGAGTCACCCGGCCGGTGAGCGTCGCCGTCGACGATCTCATCGTGGTGTTCACCGAGGAGGCGCTCGCGGCGCCTGCGGTGACGCTGCCGAACTCGTCAAGGCTCACCGAGAGCACGCGCGACTCCAGGTTCGTGCGGGAGAAGGTCACGGTGTAGTCGCCCGGCACCGGGAGCCCGGAGAGCTGCCACGAGCCCACCGGGTCGGTCGAGCGCGTCACCGTCTGTAGCGTGGTGGCGCCGTCGGAGACCGTGACGGTGACGCCGCCGGCGTTGCCGCCCGGCACGGTCACGGTGCCGCCGAGCGTGCCGTGATCGCGGCCCAGCACCACCGACACCCCGGTCAGTTCCTGACCCGGTGTCAGCGCCAGCGTGAGGGTTGCGCTCGCGTAGCCCTCGGCGGCGACGACCACGGTGTACGAACCGGGCGTCGGCAGCCCGCGCAGCACGAACGAGCCGAGCGGGTCCTGCGTGAGGGAGACGGTCTCGATGCGGGTCTGCCCCGAGGTCGCGACCACCCCGGCGCCGCCGATGGGGCCGTCCGGGCTGCTGATCGTGCCCGTGATCGAGCCATCGCCGACCAGCAGCGAGAGCTCGACGCCGTCCCGGCTCTCCCCGGCTGCGAGGTCGAGTCGTTGGGCCGAGGAGGCGAATCCGGGCTTGACCACCACGAGGTCGTAGACCGCGGGGGAGGGTAGCTCTCCGATCGCGAACGTGCCGTCCTCGCTCACGGGGACGCTGCGCACCAGGGCACCGCCGCCGGGGGTGGGGGGTGGGGCCTCACCCTCGACGGGGTCGACGTTGCCATCCAGCGGGTCGGTGTCCAGCGGCAGCTCCACACGGATCGTCGCGCCCGCGGCGTCGTCGCCGATCACGGTCCCGCTGACCGACGCCGGCACACCGCCGACGACCAGGCTGAGGTCGTCGTGCCGCTGACCCTCGGCGAGGTTCACGGGTGTGGCGTCAGCCGCGCTTCCGGCGGTCGGGTACCAGACCTCGGCGAATCCGGCGCCGCGCACCCGCACCAGGTAGTCACCGGCCGGCAGCTGATCGAAGCTGAAGGTGCCCGCGGTATCGGTGGCGGTGGTGATCAGCGGCGTGCTGGGGTCGGCGGCAGCGAACAGCTCGACCGACACGCTCGGGACCGTGGCCCCGGTGCTGAGCTCCAGCACGGAACCGCCGACCCCGGAACGACCGGTCTGCACGGTGTTCTCGCGCGCCTGAGCGACCTGCAGGGCGAGGTCGCGATCGGCAGCGGAGCGCTGCACGACCGAGGTCATCGCGATCGTGATCACGGTCGCGAACACGGTGATCGCGACCAGCAGGCCGAGGAGCCCGAGCAGCCCACGCGAGAACATCGGCTTCTGGATGAACATGCCGGCAGCGCTGGGCGCCCGGTCCTTGTCGGTGATCTGCGGCCCGCTGGCCCGCACCGTGAACGGGCGCAGCGCGGCATCGCCCACGAGCGGGCGGCGTGACTTCAGCGTGAGGTCGACGACGGCGCTCGCCCCGGGGGCGAGGTTCAGCTCGCCGGGCGTGAAGGTGAAGGTGGTGCGCGCTTCGGGGTCGGTCGCCTCGAGTGCGAGCAGCTGGGTGGTGTTGCCCTCGTTGTGCACCGTGGCTGTGAAGCCGCCGGTGCTGCCCGCTGTGACGGTCGGCGGGTCGAGCTCGATCGAGGCCAGCGGGGCCGCCGGGATCTCGAGGATCGCTTCCTCGACGACGACGTTGGACGGGTCCTGCAGGTCCGTCACCTGGATCGAGAGCTCGCGGTCGCCGGCCGGAGACTTGTCCGGCAGCCGCAGGCTGAGTCGCGCGGTGGTCGACTCGCCGGGGAACAGGCGCGGCTCCGGCTGGTCGATGCCGGCCCACTCGGGGTCGACGCCCAGCGCCCGCAGCGAGTAGCCACCGATCACATCGCTGGTGTTGGTGACCGTGATGAGCAGCTCGCTCGACATCCCGGGGACCACGCTGACACGGCGCGGAGCGACGTCGACGTGCATGTCAGCCACCTCCCGGGAACGGAAGGTTGGCGCGCACGGTCGTGCCCTGCAGCACGGTCACCATCGCCGTGGAGATCACGCGGCCGTCGCTGACGACCGTGACCGCGTACGTCCCGGGCGGCAGCTCGGGGATCAGGTAGGAACCGGATCCGGCCGCGCCGGTGGCCGTGGAGACAGTGCTGTGCACGGTGCTGCCGTCGGTGGCCTCGACACGTGCCCCGACCACGCCTTGGCCGCCGTCGGTCACACGGCCCTGCACGGCGCCGTTCATCGGGGCCAGCGTCACGGAGACATCCCCGGGCGGGCCGTCGGTCAGGGTGACCGGGATCGAGGCCGGCGCGTACCCCTCCTTCGTGAACGTGAGGGTGACGGTCGCGCTGCCTTGCACGCCCGTGAGCGTGAAGGCGCCCACGTCGCCCGCCGTCAGCGAGGTCGCGCTCACCCCGACCGAGGTTCCGCCGGCGACCACCGTGACCCCACCGACGCCGTTGCCGGTGGTGTCGACGACATGTCCGGAGATCGTCCCGACGCCGCCGGTCATCATGATGAAGACATCGGTCTTCGACTCGCCCGCAGCGAGGTCGACGACCACGGTCTGGCTGCCGTAGCCATCCATGCTCGCGGTCAGGACGTACGTGCCGGGGGTCGGCAGGCTGGGGAGCACGAAAGAGCCCACCCGCCCCTGGGTGGGGGAGCCGACGACGACCTCCTCGCCGTCGACCGTCGTCGAGATCTGGACCCCGCCGAGCGGTTCGAAGCCATTGGTGACCATCCCCGTGATCTGCCCGAGCCCGGCGCCCAAGGTGACGTCGAGCGCCAGACGCTGCTGCCCACCCAGCACGTGCTCGGTGATCGTGGTCGGTTGGTACCCCTCTGCCTCGAAGGTCAGGTCGTAGGAGCCGGGCGCCACCAGATCGACGAACTCGTAGGTGCCGTCGGCGGCCGCCGTGACCTGCTGCGCCGCATCGGCTGCCTCCTCGGCGGGCAGCCACGTGGGCGCCGCGGCGACCGTGACCTCGACATCCTCGACGGCGCCGGTCTGCACGAGCCCGGTGATGCTCGCCAGGGCGCCGGTGACCTGCAGGTCGATGCCGTCGGTGACCTGCTGTGCGCTCGCCTGCACCGGCGTTGCGCCGGAACTGGCGACCGCACTGGGGTACCAGATCGTGTCGTAGCCATCCGCCGCGACCCGCAGCAGGTACTCGCCGGGGAACAGGCCGGCGAGCGAGTAGCTCCCGTCGGCCTGCGTGGCCGCAGAGGCAACCAGCACGAGCCCGTCAGGGGAGGTTCGCAGAGCCTCGACCGTGAGCCGGCCGACGCCCGCCGGGTCCTCGGTGCCCTGCACGGTGCCGGTGATCGTGCCGCCGACACCGGCCGGCAGCAGCGCGTCGCGCGCCAGCGCACCCGCAGGCGCCGCGCCCGCGCTCTGGCCGGGAACCTCGGTGGCCGCGAAGAACGAGGCCGGCGCGACCTTTGTGGAGGGGTCGCTGCCGAAGATCGCACGCATACCGATCGTCACGGCCAGCGCCCACGCCGCCAGGATCGCCAGCAGGATCAGCGCGGTGATGACACCGCGCCCGAAGGTCGAGCGCTGTTTGAGCGTGAGCGCCACCTCGGCACTCGCACCATCGGCTTCCGCCACGATCCGCAACGGCCGGTCGCGGTCCGACCCCAGCAACTGGCGGGGCCCGCGCGCGGTCACCGTTGTCACGGCGGAGCGGCCGATCGGGATCGAGAGCGTCGACGGGGTGAGCTCGGTGCGCAGGTTGCGGTCGGCATCGACGGCCCGCAGCGCCAGGTCGAGCGGGGTGTTGCCCTCGTTCACCGCGGTGACCGTGAACAGCGCACGGCCGCGGGCGCGCACCACCGAGGGGTTGGCGGTGACGGTGACCGCCGGATGCGGCGGCACCATCACCTCGACGTCGTGATAGGCGTCCGTCGCACCGGCTGCCCGCCCCTCGACCACGATCGTCACGTGATAGGTGCCCGCGGGGAACGAGTCCGGCAGCCCGATGTGGACCTCGAGCGCACCCTCCGCCTGCGGGAACAGCGTCAGCTGCTCGGGCTGGCTGCGCACCGAGGCGGTCGCGGGGAAGCCGAGCACCCGCACGCTCAGCGCGTCGATGACCCCGCTGGTGTTGACGACGTCGAGTGGGATCGTCCCGGACCCGCCCGGGGCGATCTCGGCATGCTCGACAGTGCTCGCAACCCGCATCACTGCCGACGATCGGGTAGCGCGTGCACGGTGGTGTTGACCCGGTCGACCAGCGGTGGCGCGGTCTCCCACGGGTAGGCATCCGCAGCGACGGTCGCCTGCAGGCTGAAGGAGGCCTTCACGTGCCCGCCGACGGCACCCCAGATCTCGCGTGGCCGGTTGTGATCGTCGTTCTCGACGGCAAGTTGCACCGACGACTCGAGCGCGGCGCCCAGGTGCTCGGCGGGCAGCAGCGGGTGCGAGAGGAACCGGATCAGGACGTCACCGAGCAACTCGTGCTCGTCCCGCGGCGAGCCCGCCCACGCGCTCACCAGGTAGGACAGCTGGACCATCGGCAGCGCGAACCTCCGCACGACCTGGCCATCGTTTCGCTGCGGTGCCTGCACGCGGGGCGGCTGCGACGACCGTGTCACGCCGTACAGAAAGACGTTCACCGTCAGTCGGTTGACGCCGGCAGCCCAGGTACTCGAGGGAGCCTCGAACGACACATCACCCTGCTCGCTCGAGAGCGGCAGCGTGCTCCGGAGCAGGCTCTCGATGCCTTCCTCGACTGCAGAGATCAGCACCGTTTCTCCCTTGCTGCGGCCGTCGTGCCAGAGCGCCCCTCGTCCGCGGCTGATTCAGCCTAGGAATGGCGCCCCGCCGCGAGCATCGGTAATCGCTACGGAAGTTCGCGCAGGTCGCTCGGAGACTGTGCGAGGGTGCAGCCATGACTGCCGCGAACGGCCCTCTCGTCGACAGCGTGCTCACCGCATGGCAGCGTGCAGCGCAGCGGCGCGAGGCGGTAGGTGGCTGGAGCGGTGCCGCACTCGCGACGGCGGCGCTCGAGGTGCTCGTCGCGGATGCGGAGGCGCTGGCCGTGCTCGAGGAGCCGCTGACGCAGGTGGGGGAGCGGTTCGGGCTCGAGCAGGCCGAACGGGTGCTGCTCGCAGTCGCGGCTCTACCCGAAGCGCACCCGAGTGCGCACGTGCTGACCGGTGTGCTCTCCGGCGACGGCGGCCCCGCGCGCCCCAGCGTCGCCCTCGCTTGGGAATCCGCGGGCATCGGCTACCTCGACGCGCGGGCACGGGCGCTGCTCGACCCCGCCGGTGTGCTGGTCGGCTCCGGGTTGATCGCCATCGACGGCGATGACGTGCTGCCGGCCCGGCGGGTGCGGGTACCGGACCGTGTCGCGGCGCACCTGCTCTCCTCGACGCTCGTGCCCGAGGGGGTCGCGCGCGTGCTCGCCGACCCGCGGCCGGTCGACGTCGAGGGTTTCCGAGCCGTGGCCGCAGCGCTCGCGGCAGGGGAGCCGCTCGTGTGGGTGCACGCCCCAGCGGGCACCGCAGGCGGGGCGCTCGCCGTGGCGGCCTGCCGGGAGCTGGGGGTCGCCACGCTGGTAGGTGACCTGGACCGGATTCGCGACCGGTCGCCGTCGAGCGCCGATGATGGCGGCCCGCCCCCGCACGCCGCACCAGCACTCGTGCGGCGAACGGTGCAAGCACTCCTCCTTGAGGCCGCGCTGGAGGGCTCGGTGCTGGTGTTGCTCGGTGCGCAGCATGCGATCGACCATCTCGACCTGATCGATCGGGCGGCCGTGCCGGTGCTCGCCGTCGGTCGCACAGCCTGGGATCCGCACTGGTCGGACAGACTGGCCGCGACGGTTCCGGCTGCCCGCCTCACGCGGGCTGAGCGTCACGAGCTGTGGCGGCACGCGGTCGGTGACGCCGCCCTCACCGAGGATGTGCTGGCGATGCGCATCACGCCGGAGGAGATCGACCAGGTGGCGCTCCGGGCTCGGACCGATGCTGAACCCGACCGCGAACCCACGGCCGAGCAGGTGCGCGAGGCGGTGCGCCGACTGGGAACCGGCCATCGAGCACGCGCCGGGGCGACGACAGCGCCGGCGACGCTCGGCGATCTTGTACTGCCTGAGCACACGCGTCGCGAGGTCGAGCGGCTGATCGGGTGGGCACGGGACCGGGACGAGGTGCTCGGTCTCGGCGATCTGCAGGGCAAGGGTGGCAAGGGCACGGGGATCTGTGCCTTGTTCTCCGGGAGTCCAGGAACCGGGAAGACGCTCGCCGCGCACGTGGTCGCCAATTCGCTCGGGGCCGACCTGTTCCAGGTCGATCTCTCGACCGTGGTCGACAAGTACATCGGCGAGACGGAGAAGAACCTCGAGCGCGTCTTCGCGCGTGCGGAGGCGCTCAACGCGGTGCTGTTCTTCGACGAGGCGGACGCGCTGTTCGGGTCTCGATCCTCGATCGGAGATGCACGCGACCGATACGCCAACCAGGAGGTGGCCTTCCTCCTGCAACGGATGGAGGCGTTCGAAGGCATCACGGTGCTGGCCACCAACCTGCGCGGCAACCTGGATCCTGCGTTCGCTCGCCGCCTGCACTTCATGGTGCACTTCCCCGATCCCGACGTAGCCACGCGGAAGCGATTGTGGGAGCACCATCTCGCCCAGTTGCCGGCCACCGACCCCGACGATCCCGTGGACCTGACGCTGCTCGCGGACGCCCTCGAAGTCGCGGGCGGCGACATCCGCAACATCGTGCTCGCCGCCACCTATGACGCGGTGGCGGAGCGACGGCAGGTCCGCATGACCGACCTCCGACTCGCCGCCGAGCGAGAGATGGCCAAACTCGGGCGTCGTATCGGCGATGGGCGATGGATGAGCAGCGGATCTCGGTAGTGGTTACCGATGCCGGCGCGCGTGGGTGCGCACCAGGCTGGTGAGCGCGGTCGCCTGTCGCCTCCAGCGGCCTGCACACCGGCCACCGACCGGGAGGGCGAATGAGCGTGCACGGGCGGGCCGTTGGCCGAACGCCTCAGCCAGGCGCTGATGCTCATCGAGACGAGGGCGGGCCGACCGCGGCAGCGCCCGAGGCTCCGATCCCGCTCGAGGGCCTGGGTGGCGCCGTCGGCGCGCTCGTCGTCGGGCGCGCCGACGACGTGGCCGAGCGGCGGGCTGACGAGCTCGCGGACAACGCCCTTGCGCGGCTGGGACGCTCGGTGCTGGCGCATCCGGATGTCTCTCTCGACCGAGAAGCGCGGCAAGCTGACGCAGCGAGCGCAGCCGTACCAGGACACCGAGCCGCTGCCACGCGGTGTGATCTGCGTGATCG
>NZ_JBMDXJ010000507.1:0-4466 GCF_048594945.1 Pseudactinotalea sp.
GATCGATGCGCCGCTCGTGGGCACCGCCGCGGCCACCGTCTCCGGCCTGACCGACGACAAGGGCCTGTTCGCGCAGTGGGCCGACGTGGCCGACGAGCGCGGCGTCGAGATCGCGTACGCCGACCTCGAGCTCGACCTGGAAGGGATCGAGATCCTCGAGCCCGACCTGATCATCGGGTCCGCGAACGGTGGCGACTCCACGCTCGACGCGTACGACCAGCTCAGCGAGATCGCGCCCACCGTGCTGCTCGACTACGGCACGCCCACGTGGCAGGAGCTGACCGAGAGACTCGGGGAGATCACCGGTCTCGAGACCAACGCCGAGGCCGTGATCGCGGAGTACGACGCCTTCGTGGCGGAGCAGTCCGGCGGCATCGCACTGCCCGCGCAGCCGGTGATGGCGCTCGTCTATCTCGGGCCGGACGGCGCGTGGGCGTTTGCCGACGAGACACCGCAATCGAAGCTGCTGGAGTCGTTGGGCTTCGAGTACGCAGCGATCCCGGACGAGGCGCAGGTCGAGACCGCAGGCGCGACCGGTGTCGCGGTGGTCAGCGCGGAGAACATGCCCTCGGCGTTCGGCTCTGCCGAGACGATCTTCGTGGTGCCGATCCGCGGACCGGAGGAGGTCGATGCCTTCATCGGCGACCCGCTGCTGGCCAACCTGCCTGCGGTCTCGGGCGACCGAGTGCACACGCTCGGCCCGGCGTCGTTCCGGCTGGACTACTACAGCGCGGTGGACACGGTCGAGCTGCTCGTCGCCGAGTTCGGGAGCTGAGCATGGTTGACGACAGCGTTCTCCGGCAGGACGACCACGACCGCGGCTTGCACCACGTGGAGTCCGTGGTGGTGGCCGTGCGGCGGGCGACGCCCTCGCTGCTGCGGGTGACGCTGCAGCTTCCGCACGAGCATCGTGACGCCAACTGGGGCGCGCCCAACGTGGCCCTCCGGCT
This sequence comes from Pseudactinotalea sp., assembly GCF_048594945.1. Taxonomy (NCBI): domain Bacteria; kingdom Bacillati; phylum Actinomycetota; class Actinomycetes; order Micrococcales; family Cellulomonadaceae; genus Pseudactinotalea; species Pseudactinotalea sp. The sequence goes on from NZ_JBMDXJ010000507.1 coordinate 951, forward strand.
CGAGGTCGATACCGACCAGGGCGAGGCGTCCCGGGTCTACACGGTGCGCACGTTCGACGAGGCGGCCGGCCGGATCGACGTGGACGTGGTGGTGCACGGCCACATCAGTCCGATGATGCGGTGGGCGGCCGGCGTGAAGGTGGGGGACACGCTGCGGTTCCGTGGGCCGCGGCCGCACTTCCGCGTGCCCGCCGGGAATGGCCGACCGGCGGCGTTGTTCCTCGACGAGACCGCCATCCCCGCGCTGTACGCGCTGCTGCAGCAGTGGCCCGCAGGGCAGCCGGCGGTGGGGTGGGTCGCGACTGACGACGAGGCTGCGTTCGCCGAGCTGCCGGCCGTTCCGGGGGTGACGCTGCACCGGGTGTCGCCCCAGGGTGCGCAACTGGCCGCGCAGGCTCAGGCACTCGCCGATGCCGCCGGGCACGTGGTCTGGGGTGCGGGCGAGCGGGACGAGATGCGCACGATTCGGCGCCTGTTCCGCACCGAGCTGGGGCTCGCGAAGGAGGACGTGGCCGTGTTCGGGTACTGGCGGCGCGGCACCACGAGCACCGAGATCGACGAGGCGCGTCTGGCCAACTACCAGCGGGTGCTGGATCAGGGCGGCTCGATCACCGAGCTGGACGACCTCGCGATCGGGGTGTGAGACCGCAGGTCAGTCGGGCGGGTCCAGCAGCGACTGCGCACCCGCGCGGTGCTCGGGCAGGCCGGTGGTCAGCGCGTAGATCCCGTACCCGACCGGGCCGAACGCGCTGAGCTCGGCGCACTGCCGGGCCAGGCCCGGCCACGTGCGGCCGCCGGCGTCACGATAGGCCTCGAGCGTGCGCTCGAACACCTCCGGCGGCGCCGTCATCTGCTGCAGCAGTAGGTCCCGTGCCGGGTCGCCGAAGCCCGCGGTCGTCCAATCGAGGACGCCGGTGATCGAGTCCTCGGCATCCACGAGCACGTGGGCCTGGTACAGCTCGCCATGGCTGAACACCGTCCACTCCGGCCAGGTCTCCTCGTCGGCCAGCCACGACTCCCAGCGGTCGCGGAGGTCGGCGGCGATCGAGAACTCGGCGGCAACGCGCTCGTACTCGGAGCGCCGCAGCGCCCGGATCTCAGCCGGTCCCGGCACCTCTAGCCCGGCGGCCTCGGCCTCGTCCGTGGGGATGGCGTGCAGGCGAGCCATCAACCGACCGATCTCGGTGGCGTAGCGTTCCGAGGCCACGTCGACGTGGAACACCGGGTGGCCGTTCTCCCCGAGCGTCAGCGCCGGCGATCCGGGTAGCAGCGGGTAGGCGATCAGGTCATCCGCAGTGATCTGCCAGTCCGGCACCGCCACGGACAGGTGCCTGCGGACCAGACCCAGCACCGCTGCTTCACGGGCGATCGAGTCAGCCATGTCGCCGCGGCGAGGCAGACGCAGGACCCAGGCTTCGCCGTCGAGCGCGGTGGCGTACACGACCCGGAAGTCGAGGCCGGCCTCGTTGAGGCGGATCGAGGTCGGGTCGATACGCAGCCCGCGTGCGGCCGCCACGGCGGCGATCGAGTCGGGCGTGGGGGCGTCGTCGAGGGCCATCTCGTCAGCCTGCCACGCCAACCGGGATGCGGCACCGCGCCCGAGCCGCCAGGATGGTGACCATCCGCCTCACGAAGGAAAGCCATGGCCACGTTCACCGCCTGGAAGTTCGACACGCCCGACGGCGCCGAGACCGCTGCGACCACCCTCAAGCAGGCATGGACCGAGGGGCTCGTCAAGGTCGAGGACTACGCCGTGGTCGAGTGGCCCGCCGGCGCCGACCAGCCGAAGGTGAAGTACGAGAACCGCGACGAGTGGCGCGCCGCCGGCTGGGGCGCTCTGATCGGCACCGTGCTCGGCTCGCTGTTCTTCCTTCCGATGATCGGTGCCGCGGCGGGCGCCGCGATCAACATCTTGCGCAAGAAGGTCGAAGGCGTGGGCATCAGCTCCGAGCAGCTCGACACGATCGGCAAGGAGGTCGTGGCCGGCACATCCGCGCTGTTCGTGGTCTCGCTCGAGAGCGACCTCGACCGCCTCGCCGAGCGCTTCCGCGGTCAGAGCGCCACGCTGATCTCCAGCAACCTCGTGGCCGGCGAGCTCGACGACGTCAAGCAGGCGTTCGAGGGCTGACCCAGCGCCACAAATGTGGTGGACAGCGCGCCCTAGCCTGAGGTGATGCGCGAGGCTGCGAGGGGTGTGGCGTTCGTCGTCGGTACGAACTGGCGGGTAGCGCGGGCGGCCTTCGCGGTCGCTGCCGTGCTCACCGGGCTGCTCGCCTGCGTGCCGGCCCTGCAGGTCTTCGTGATCGCCGAGCTCGTCACGGCGCTCGGCGCCGACAGCACCACCATGCGGGACATCCTGGTGCCGTTGCTCGCGGTCGCGCTCATCATCGGGTTGAACGGACCCGTCCGGGCTGCTGTCGAGGTGCTTCGGCAGCAGGCAGACGATGTCGGAGCCGCCACCACCACGGCCGCACTCACACGGCGAGCCGCCCGGACCTCGCCCCGCGACCTCGCTCGTCCCGAGGTGGTGGCTGAGCTCGAGCGGCACGCCGAGAGCATCTGGCAGGTGGTCAACGCGATACCGGTGCTCACATTCTGGGCCGCGCAACATGTGATCTCGACGATCGGCGTGATCGTCGCGGTCGCCGTGTTCAGCCCGTTGGCTGCGCTGCTGACTGCGATCTCGCTGATCCCGGCACTGCTGGGTGGCCGGTGGTTGGCGCAACGATTGGAAGCGTTCTGGGATCGCGTGGGCAAGCTCTTCGCACGGGAACGCTATCTCACCAACCTGCTGGTGCGGCAGCGCTCGGCGGCAGAGCTCGCGGTACTCGGCGCCGGTACCGGTGTGGCGAGGCAGGCCGGTGACTACTGGCTCCGCTACATCGCGGAACGGAGGCGGTTGCGGGGCGCGCAGCTCCGGATCGAGTGGCTGGTCGGCACGGTCGCGACGCTGTCGGTACTCGGCGCGCTGGTCGCACTTCTGCTCGACGTCGATCTCAGCCCCACGGCGGTGGCAGGCGTGACGGGCGTGATCGCTGCCGCAGGAAGCGTCGCCGCTGCGGGCAGCGACCTCGGCTCGCTGCTGAGCTTCGGCCCGCAGGCAGCCAAGCTCCGGGACTTCCTCGGCCGTGCCCCGAAGACCGTGGAGCGCGCGACGTCTGTACCGGTCACGAAGGTGGCCGAGATTCGGCTAGCTGAGATGAGCCACACCTACACCGACCGCGACGCGCCCGCCCTGGTCGACGTCTCGTTCGAGGCCAGGCGCGGCGAGATGATCGCCCTGGTCGGCGCGAACGGGGCAGGCAAGACGACCGCGGTCCGCGCGCTGTTGGGCCTGATCGAGCCCGACAACGGTCTCGTCGAGGCCGACGGGGTGCGGCCCGCCGACGTCGGCGACCGCGCATGGCTCGACCGGTTCGGGGTGCTCGTGCAGGAGTACGAACGGTACGAGCTCACTGTGCGGCAGAACCTCCTGCTCGGCAACGACGACGAGATCGGCGACGAGCAGCTCTGGCA
>NZ_JBMDXJ010000508.1:0-12447 GCF_048594945.1 Pseudactinotalea sp.
GCGTCGCCTGCGAGGAACGGCGTGAGGTCCTCGAAGAGGGTCTCGACCGCCTGGTCGAAGCGCGGCGGAATGTTCCAGGTGGGGATGCAGACCCAGTCCGGTACGTCATCGGCACTGGCCAGCACGGCGGCGAGCTTGTCGAAGCGGCCACTGCCGCCGATGGCAGCCGACGGCGGCACTCCGGTGCTGTGGAAGGGCAACCCCGCCAACATCCTGTCGTTCGTGAAGGCCACCGACGACAAGGAGAAGGTCGCGGAGCTGCTCGCCGTGGCGGACTTCCTCGCTGCACCGTTCGGTACTCAGGAATACGCCCTCGTCAACTACGGCGTCGAGGGGGTGCACTACGAGAACGACAGCGATGGGCTCCCCGTGCCCACCGAGCTGGCTGCCACGGAGGTGCAGCCCACCTACATCTTCCTCGCCGACCCGCCCGTGGTGAACGCCAAGGTGCAGTACCCCGGCTTCGTGGAGGCCTTCTGCACGTGGATGGCCGATGCGTCCGGATACGTGCAGGATCCGGCGTTCTTCGGCATGCAGATCACCGAGCCGAACCAGTTCGGTTCGCTGAACCAGCCGATCGAGGACCTGCAGAAGGACGTCGCTCGGGGCCGCAAGTCGATCGACGACCTCGACGCGGCGATCGAGACCTGGAAGTCCTCGGGTGGCGAGGAGCTCCGGCAGTTCTACCAGGACATCCTGGACGCTCAGTGACTGCCCCGACCACGCTCGAGAAGGCGCCGCTTCCGCGCGCCGACTCCTCAGCACCCCGGCGGCCGCCCGCCTTCCGCAAGGTGTCGCTGCGGGTGAGGTTCAAGCGCGACCGTTCGCTCATCCTCATGACGCTACCTGCGGTTGCGCTGCTTGCCGTGTTCGCGTACGTGCCGATGGCCGGCAACATCATCGCGTGGCAGGACTACTCGCCGTACGTCGGGATCATCGATTCTCCGTTCATCGCGTGGGACAACTTCGCGCGCGTGCTCAGCAGCCCGGCGTTCGGCCACGCCGTGCAGAACACGCTGGTCATCACGGCGTTCCAGCTGGTCTTCTTCTTCCCGATCCCGATCGCACTGGCACTGCTGCTCAACAGCGTGCTGACCCCGACGATCCGCACCACGATCCAGTCGATCATCTACCTGCCGCACTTCTTCTCGTGGGTGCTCGTGGTCACCGTCTTCCAGCAGATGTTCGGCGGTGCCGGTCTCGTCAACCAGATCCTCAGCCAGAACGGCTGGGGGTCGTTCGACCTGATGACGAACCCCGACACGTTCCTGCTCCTCATCACCAGTCAGTCGGTGTGGAAGGACGCCGGGTGGGGCATCATCATCTTCCTCGCCGCTCTCTCCACGGTCGATCCGGCGCTCTATGAGGCCTCGGTGGTGGATGGCGCGAGTCGATGGCGGCGCATGTGGCACATCACGTTGCCGGCTCTGCGGCCGGTCATCATCCTGCTGCTGATCCTGCGGCTGGGTGACGCGCTGACGGTCGGGTTCGAGCAACTGATCCTGCAGCGAGGCGCCGTGGGTGCCCAGGTGTCGGAGGTGATCGACACCTTCGTCTACTACCAGGGCGTCATCAACGGTGACTGGGGCTTCGCGACCGCCGCCGGACTCATGAAGGGACTGATCAGTCTGCTGCTCGTGCTCGGGGCCAACAAGCTGGCGCACCTCTTCGGCGAGGCCGGGGTCTACAAGAAGGCAGGCACATGACGACCGTCTCCACGCCGACCGGCCCCGAGACTCCGGCGCTGCCGGTCGGGCCACGCCGTCGACCCAGAAGCAGGCATCGTCCCGTCTGGCAGGAGGACCCCACCCTCGTCGGGTCGATCGCCAAGGCGATCACACTCATCCTGATCTGCCTCGCGGTGCTGTTCCCGCTCTACACCGTGGTGCTGACCAGCCTGTCCACGCAGTCGACGATCACCGACGCCGGGGGTCTGGTCATCGTCCCAGGCGACCTGACTCTGGCGGCCTACCGCCAGATCCTCGCCGGCGGCATCGTGACCAGGGCGACGATGGTCTCGATCGGCATCACCGCCGTCGGCACCCTGCTGTCCACGACCGTGTCGGTGATGTGTGCGTACGGCCTGTCGCGGCCGTCATCGCTGCTGCATCGCCCGATCCTGTTCGTGCTCATCATCACGATGTTCTTCAGCGCCGGCATGATCCCGACCTACCTGCTCGTCTCGGGCCTCGGTCTGATCGACTCGTATTGGTCCCTGATCCTGCCCGGCGCCGTGTCCGCCTTCAACGTGCTGATCCTGCGCAACTTCTTCATGGGCATCGACTCGGCCATCACCGAGGCCGCTCGCATCGACGGTGCCGGCGACTGGCGCATTCTCGGCACGATCGTGATGCCGATGTCGAAAGCGGTGATGGCCGTCGTGGCGTTGTTCTACGGCGTGGGGTACTGGAACGCGTTCTTCAACGCGATGCTCTACATCAACGACAACGCCAAGTGGCCGCTGCAACTCGTGCTGCGTTCGTATGTGCTGCAGGGTGTCACGCTGCCGGGATCAGGCACGGGCCAGGTGGACGTCGCGACCGGTGCGGTCACGGGTCTTCCGGTCAAGATGGCCGTGATGGTGCTCGCCGTGGTGCCGATCCTGCTGATCTATCCGTTCGTGCAGCGGCACTTCACCAAGGGCGTCATCTTCGGTGCGGTCAAGGGTTGACGTGCGCAGCGGTCGAGGCGCCTTCACTCAGCGTGGGGCGCAGCAGCCGGGTCTCGGCGGGTGCGTCCGGATGGTCGAGGCGCGCCATCGCCATCTCGACGGCGACGGCGCCGATGCTCTCGGCGGGAATGTCGATGAAGGTGATGGGTTGCGACTGCGACTGCGCCACATCGGCCGGGCAGATCGCCACGAGCGAGACGTCGGCCGGTATCCGCACGCCGTGCATCTGCAGCGAGTCGACGACCGAGGGCAACGCCGCCTCGTTGTGCACGATCAGGGCCGTGGGCCGCTCGTCGAGGTTGCGCATGGCCTCGACGGCGGCGAGCGCGCCGGCGTGGGTCGGGGGAGTGAGTTCGACTGCGGCCCTCACTCCGCACCGTTCCGCCTCCTCGCGGTAGCCGGTCAGCAGTCGCTCGGCGAACGTGGTCCCGCGCTCGATCACCGAGGGTGGTGGTCCGATCAGTCCGATCGAGGTGTGGCCGAGGTCGGCCAGGTGACGGACCGCGAGGCGCGCTGCCGCGCTGAAGTCGAAGTCGACGCATTGCAGGCCCTGCGGGTTCTCGGGCAGGCCGATGAGGATCGTGGGACTGGTGAGTGCCGCGGCTCGGGCGACGCGACGGTCGCCGGACTCGACGTCCATGAGGATGAGGGCGTCGACCATCCGGCCATGTGCCAGCCGCTCCATCGCTGCGTCCTCGGCTTGGGTGACCAGCAGCACGTCGTGATCGAAGGTGCGCGCCCGCGTGACGATGCCGGTGACGAACTCCATCACCACGCGCACGTCCACATCGGGGCGCAGCGGCAGCATCAGCCCGAGGGTGTTGGTGCGCGCCGAGGCCAGCGCACGAGCGCCGGCGTGGGGGCGATAGCCGAGTGCCGCCACGGCCCGTTCCACGCGTTGTCTGGTCTGCTCGGAGATCGACCGCTTGCCGCTGAGGGCATACGACACGGTCGACGTCGCGACTCCCGCGTGGCGGGCGACGTCCTCGATCGTCACCATGGCGATTCCTCCCTCTCGGCGGCCTCCACGGTACTGCCTTCCGCCTCGGCTTCGACGATGTTCGACGCCGTCACTCCTGTTGAGCGCATCGCGTCGCCTAGTCGCGTGCGAAGCGCTTCGACAGTCGTTTGGATGTCACTCGGGGGTGGGCGCTGATGCCGTCACTGGTCGATCTCACCAGCGGCGGTCTCCTCTACGGCGGTGACGACAACCCCGAGCAGTGGGACCGCGCGACCTGGCGCGACGATGTCGCCGCGATGCAGGCTGCCGGCGTCACGATGGTGACCATCGGGGTGTTCTCGTGGGCGCTGCTGGAGCCCGAGCGGGACCGGTTCGAGCTCACCTGGATGGACGAGGTCCTCGACCTCCTCCACGAAGGAGGCATCGCCGTCGACCTCGCGACACCCACGGCGAGCCCGCCGCCCTGGCTCGCACTCGAGGACGCCGAGACCCTTCCGATGGATGCCGGCGGCCACCGCCTGCACCACGGCTCACGCACGCATTACTGCCCGAGCTCACCCACGTACCGGGAACGGGCGCGGGTCATCACGCAGGTGATCGCCGAACGCTGGGCGAGCCATCCCGCCGTCGTGATGTGGCACGTCAACAACGAGCTGGGAACGCACTGCTGGTGCCCACGCTGCGGCGCGGCGTTCCGCGACTGGCTCGAGCGGCGCTATGGAAGCCTGGAGAAGCTCAACGCGGCCTGGGGTACCGCGGTCTGGTCGCAGCGGTACGGCGCCTGGGAGCAGATCGCGCCGCCGTTGCGCGCGCCCTACCTGCTGCACCCCGCGCACACGCTCGACTATCGGCGCTTCGTCTCCGACACGCTGCTCGAGCTGTACCGCGCCGAGCGTGACGTGATCCGCGCGGTCGAGGTGGACAAACCAGTCACCACGAACTTCATGGGCTTCTTCCGCGGCGTCGACTACCGCAGCTGGGCGGGGGAGATCGACGTCATCAGCGATGACAGCTACCCCGATCCCGCCGACCCGGAGGCTCCGCTGCAGGCCGCGCTCACGCACGACCTGATGCGTTCGCTCGCGGGCGGGCCGTGGCTGCTGATGGAGCAGGCGACCAGCGCGGTCAACTGGCGCAGTCACAACGTGCCGAAGACCACGGCGCGGATGCGTCAGGACGCGCTGCGGGCGATCGCCCACGGTGCCGACGGCGTGCTGTCGTTCCAGTGGCGCGCCTCGCCCACCGGGCCGGAGCGGTTTCACTCGGCGATGCTCCCGCACGCGGGCACCGACACCTGCCTGCACCGGGCCGTGCAGGACCTCGGACGTGACCTGCGCACGCTCGCGGAGGTGGCCGGCAGCGCGGTCCGTGCCGAGGTCGCGATCCTGTTCGACTGGTCGAGCTGGTGGGCGGCCGAGGAACCGGGGACGCCCAGCGATCGGCTCCGCGTGCTCCCGCAGCTGCAGGCCTGGTACCGCCCGCTGTGGGAGGCAGGTATCGGCGTGGACGTGGTCCATCCGCACGCGGATCTGTCGAGGTACCGGCTCGTGCTCGCGCCGCAGCTCTACCTGCTCGATGACGACGGCGTCGCGAACCTCCGCTGCTACATCACCTCGGGCGGGTGCCTGGCGCTGGGTCCGTTCTCGGCGGTTGCCGACGGCAACGCCCGTGTGCGCACCGGGCGCTTCCCCGTGCCGTTCGCTGAACTGCTGGGTGCGGGCGGCGAGGAGTGGTGGCCACTGCCTGAGGGCGGTGCCGGCCTCGTGCCTGCTAACAGCTCGGGCGCGCTCGGCCGCGGACACGCCGACACCTGGGCGGAGCACCTGCGCCTGGAAGCAGGCGGTATCTGTGAGCTGCGGTTCGAGGGCGGCGATCTCGACGGCGAGCCGGCGCTCGTTCGCTCTGCCGACGACAGCCTGCACTACCTCGCCACGATGCTGGACGCCGCGCTGCTCAAGCGCTGGATCCTCGGGCTCGCTGCCCGGCGAGGCGTGGTCGCCGCGCATCCGGTCCCGGAGATCCCCGAGGGGGTCGAGGTCGCTCAGCGCGGTGAGTTCACGCTACTGATCAACCACCGGCAGACCGCCGTCGACGTGCCCTTGACCACGCCCCACCTGACCATGCTCGACGAACTCGAGCCCACCGACCATGTCCACCTGCCGCCTGGCGGCAGCACCGTGCTGAGAAGGGCACTTTCATGAGGTTCACCGACGGCTACTGGATGACCCTGCCCGGGGTCGAGACACTGCAGCCGCAGCACGTGGAGACCGTCGACATCTCCGACGACGCACTCGTGGCCTACGCCGCCACCGCGCCGTTGACCGAGCGCCGCCACAGCCTCAACCTGCCGCAGCTGACGATCCGTGTCGACTCACCGATGGACGGCGTGATCGGCGTGCAGGTCGACCACTTCCAGGGCGTGCGCGAGCGCGGACCGAGCTTCGAGGTGACGAGCACGCCGGACCCGGTGGTCGTCAAGGCGGCCGACGGCGAGGGCGGTTTCGCGAGCCTGACGGCCGGACCGCTGACCGCACGCGTGCAGGTCGATGCGCCGTGGCAGCTCGACTTCCTCGCCGAGGACCGTGTGCTGACGAGCTCGGTCACCCGCGGGCTCGCCGCACTGCAGACGCCGCAGGGACCGTACGTGCGTGAGCAGCTCACGCTGGGCGTGGGCGAGCACGTGTTCGGCCTGGGGGAGCGGTTCGGCGCCTTCGTCAAGAACGGGCAGTCGATCGACATCTGGAACGCCGACGGCGGCACCGCCTCCGACCAGGCGTACAAGAACGTGCCGTTCTACCTGACCGACCGCGGCTACGGCGTGTTCGTCGACCACCCCGAGCGGGTCTCGTTCGAGATCGGCACCGAAGTGGTCTCGCGCAGTCAGTTCTCGGTAGCCGGGCAGCGACTGCGCTACTACGTCATCTACGGGCCTACGCCCAAGGAGATCTTGCGCCGCTACACCGCGCTCACGGGCCGGTCCGCTCAGGTGCCCACGTGGTCCTACGGGCTGTGGCTGTCGACGTCGTTCACCACCGACTACGACGAGGAGACCGTGCTGTCCTTCGTCGATGGCATGGCCGAGCGGGAGCTGCCCTTGTCGGTGTTCCACTTCGACTGCTTCTGGATGCGGCAGTTCCACTGGAGCGACTTCGTGTGGGACCCGGACACGTTCCCGAACCCGGAGGGCACGCTGGCGCGGCTGCACGAGCGGGGGTTGAAGGTCTCCGCCTGGATCAACCCCTACATCGCGCAGCGGTCGCACCTGTTCGCCGAGGGCGCCGCGCTCGGCTACCTCGTGCGCCGGCCCAACGGTGATGTGTGGCAGTGGGACATGTGGCAGGCGGGCATGGCGCTCGTGGACTTCACCAACCCGGATGCGTGGCGGTGGTACCAGAGCAAGCTCGAGGTGCTGCTCGACCAGGGTGTCGACGCACTCAAGACCGACTTCGGCGAGCGGATCCCCACCGACGTGGTCTGGCACGACGGCTCGGATCCCGAGCGCATGCACAACTACTACGCCCAGCTCTACAACCGGTGCGTGTTCGAGCTGCTCGAGCGGCATCGCGGCAAGGGCGACGCCGTAGTCTTCGCACGATCCGCCACCGCAGGAGGGCAGCAGTTCCCCGTGCACTGGGGTGGCGACTGCGAGTCCTCGTTCGTGTCGATGGCCGAGTCGCTGCGCGGCGGGCTCTCGCTCGCCCTGTCCGGCTTCGGGTTCTGGTCGCACGACATCGGCGGGTTCGAGGGCACGCCCGCCCCCGAGGTCTTCAAGCGGTGGGTCGCCTTCGGGCTGCTGTCCTCGCACAGCCGCCTGCACGGTTCCAACTCGTACCGAGTGCCGTGGGCGTTCGACGAGGAGGCTGTCGAGGTCACCCGCACCTTCGCGCAGCTGAAGAACACGCTGATGCCGTACCTGGCGGCTGCCGGGCTGCAGGCGCACCGCGACGGCGTGCCCGTGATGCGACCGATGCTGCTCGAGTTCCCCGACGACCGCGGGGCGGCCGCGGTCGATACCCAGTACATGCTCGGTGACTCGATCCTGGTCGCTCCCGTGTTCGACGCCGACGGCTGGGTCGACTACTACGTGCCGGAGGGGCGATGGACTCACCTGCTCAGCGGTGAGGTGCTCGACGGTGGTGGTTGGCGTCGTGAGCAGCACGACGTGTTCTCGCTCCCGCTGTTGGTGCGCGAGGGCAGCGTGCTGCTCCGCGGCACCCGGACGGACCGGCCGGACTACGACTACGCCGACGAGCTCACACTCGAGGTTGTCGAACCCGTCGAGGGGATGGAGGCCAGGCTCGAGGTCCCCACGGGCGATGGCCTCGCCGTCGCCGGTACCGTGGAGGTCTCGGTCTCCGGCGGTGTGCTTCGCGCACGCAGCCACGGGATCGGGGACGCATGGTCGGTGCGGCTGCGGGAGCACGTCGTGCCCGCGGTCGACGGCGTGGCCGAGCTGGTGCTCGAGCCCGGCACTGAAGGATGAGTGAGGACGAGATGTCGCGGACGTTCGCCAAGGACTTCCTGTGGGGGTCCGCCACAGCGGCCTACCAGATCGAGGGGGCGACCGCCGAGGGCGGCCGGACGCCGTCGATCTGGGACACGTTCTCGCACACGCCGGGCAAGACCCTGAACGGGGACACCGGTGACGTCGCCGTGGACCATTACCACCGGTGGCGCGACGACATCGCGATCATGTCCCAGCTCGGCCTGCAGGCGTACCGGTTCTCGATCTCGTGGCCGCGCGTGCAACCGGGCGGGCGGGGTCCGCTCAACCCCGAGGGCGTGGCGTTCTACCGCGACGTGGTGCAGGCGCTGCAGGGGGCCGGCATCCAGCCCGTCGTCACGCTGTACCACTGGGACCTGCCGCAGGAACTCGAAGACGCCGGCGGCTGGACGAACCGCGAGACCGCGTACGCGTTCGCGGACTACGCGCGGGCGATGGCGCGCGAGCTCGGTGACGCGATCAGCCTCTGGACCACGCTGAACGAGCCGTGGTGCACGGCGTACCTCGGCTACGCCGCAGGCGTGCACGCACCCGGGCGCACCGAGCCTGCGGCCGCGCTCGCGGCGGCCCACCACCTCAACCTCGCACACGGCCTCGCGGCGGCGGCGATCCGTGACGAGCTCGGGGAACAGGCACAGGTCTCGATCACGCTCAACCTGCACGTCACCCGGCCCGACGATGCCGACAACCACGGCGACGTCGACGCCGTGAGGCGAGTGGACGCCGTCGGGAACCGGGTCTTCCTCGACCCGCTGCTCGGCTCCGGATACCCGGACGACCTGCGCGCCGATACGGCGCACGTGACCGACTGGGCCTTCGTGCAGGCGGGTGATGAGGACCTGATCGCGCAGCGTCTCGACCTGCTCGGCGTCAACTACTACTCGACCTCTCGGGTGCGGGCGTTCGACGGCGCGGGTGAGCCTCAGCAGGCCGACGGCCACGGCGACGGCGCAGCGACGCCCTGGGTGGGCACCGACGGCCTCGTGGAGTTCCTCCCGCAGCCAGGTCCGCACACCGCGATGGGCTGGAACATCGAGCCCCGGGGCCTGTACGACCTGCTGATGGGCCTGCACACCGAGCACCCCGACCTGCCGTTGATGGTCACCGAGAACGGCGCGGCTTTCGACGACGCGGTCGGCCAGGACGGCGCGATCCACGACCACGACCGGATCGCCTACCTGCACGGCCACATCGACGCCGTCGGCCGGGCGATCGAGGACGGCGCCGCCGTGCGCGGCTACTTCGTGTGGTCGCTGCTCGACAACTTCGAGTGGGCGTTCGGCTACGACCGGAGGTTCGGGGTGGTGCGGGTGGACTACGAGACCCAGCAGCGCACCGTCAAGGACTCCGGCTGGTGGTACGCCGAGCTGATCTCCGGCGGGAGCCTGCCTCCGGCGGACCCGCTCGCCGACGAGGTGGCACCCGGGCGATGAAGCGGTCCCGCAAGCGCCCGTACAGCGCCGAGCACGTGCCACTCGACGTGGACGCCTTCACGCGTGGGGCCGCCCGCACCGAGACCGACCGCAACGGCATGCGGTGGACGGTGCGCACCGTGAGCGGAAGCGAGAAGAGCTACCGGTGCCCCGGGTGCGGCGGCGACATCGCGCCCCGCGTGCAGCACGTGGTCGCCTGGAACGAGGATCACCTGTTCGGCTCCGAGGCGGGCCTGGCCGATCGGCGGCACTGGCACGCCCAGTGCTGGCGGCGCTGAGGTCTGTTCCGCAGGCCGGGGGTGTCGGTAGCATCCCTCATGGCCACTGCCGCCCCGGCGCTCATCCCCTCACGCAGCAGGATCCTCGCCACTGTTGCGCTGACGACGGCGGTGCTCGACATGGTCGTGCTCGTCGCCTTCCATCTGCTCCAGCCCGCGGTCGATCCGATCACCTCGGCCACCAGCGAGTACGTCAGCGGCACGGCCGGGGTGCTCTCTCAGGTCGCGACCTGCGCGGTGGGGATCGGCGCGCTCGCGCTCGCGGCCGCGTTGCGCACGGTGTCTCGCACCGGGTTCGCCGGGCGGGTGCTGCTCGGCGTGTTCGGTGCCGCCAAGTTCGTGCAGGCGTTCTTCCCGATCGACGCGCCCGGAACCGAGACGACCACAGCCGGGCTGGTGCACAACCTCACCGGGAACATCGCGTTCTTCGTGCTGCCGATCGCGGCGTTGCTGCTCCTGGGGACGTTGCGGCGACGCGCGCCCGTGGTGCTGACCTGGCTGCTGCTGGCAACCACCGTGGCTGTGCTCGGCGCCGATGCCGTCGGCGCCTTCGGCCTCGCGCAGCGCGCCTACCTGGTGACGGCTGCGCTCTGGGTCATCGCTGCCGCAGCCGCCGTGGTGCGGCCTCGGGCAGGTTCCGATCAGCGGTGACACCTGTCAGGGGAGGGGCCAGGTGTGCACCGGTTCGTTGCTGTGCATGCCCGCGGTGTACAGCTTCGTCATCTCGGTGAGGGCGTCAGCGCGAGCGAGGCCCCCGGCCTCGAGCCGCGCGACCGACTCGGTCTGCCACCAGGCCCCGTTGCGTCGGAGCTGGCAGCGCGCCTTGACGATGTCGAGATAGCGGGTGGCGACGTCGTCGGCGACCCCGAGACTGGCCAGGCCCTCCTGAGCGAGCGGCAGCAGCTCCCGCAGGATCAGCTCGTCCCAGCCAACCTCCCCGTAGCCGGGCCAGTAGAAGGTGGCATCCACGCCGTGCCGGGCGCCGGCGTCGAAGTTGGCTTGTGCGGTGGCGAACGACATCCGGCTCCAGATCGGACGCTCGTCGCCGGCCATCGCTACGAGGCAGCCGTAATAGAAGGCGGCGTTGGCCACGGTGTCGGTCACGGTCGGGCCAGCGGGCAGCACGCGGTTCTCCACCCGGCAGTGCGGAACTCCGCCCACGGTGTCGTACACCGGGCGGTTCCAGCGCCACACCGTGCCGTTGTGCAGGCGCAGCTCCTGCAGCCGCGGCACTCCTCCCGAGGCGAGGACCCGCTCTGGCTCCTCGTCACTGGTCTCCGGCAGCAGCGCCGGGAAGTAGCGGACGTTCTCCTCGAACAGGTCGAAGATCGAGGTGATCCATCGTTCCCCGAACCAGACCGTGGGCCGGACACCCTGGTTCCGCAGCTCGGGGGAGCGGGTGTCGGTCGCCTGCAGGAACAGCTCGGTGCGGGTCTCTGCCCACAGCTTGCGCCCGAACAGGAACGGCGAGTTCGCGCCCAGCGCCAGCTGCGGCCCGGCCAGCAGCTGCGCAGCGTTCCAGTGCGCCGCGAAGTCCTGCGGGGCCACCTGCAGGTGTAGCTGCACCGACGTGCACGCCGATTCCGGCGCGATCGAGTCGACCGTCATCCGCAGCGACTCGGCACCGGTGATGTCGAGCTCGATGTCCTCCCGCCGTGCCCCCAGCACCGCATCCTCGAGCGCCTCGTAGCGAGGGTTCTCGCTCATCCAGTCCCCATCGAGGTGCTCGCGTGCCAGCGTGGGCAGGATCCCGACCATCACGATCTGCGAGCCCGCCCCTGCCGCGAGCGACTCTGCCCGGTTCAGCGAGGTCCGCAGCGAGTCCTCCAGGCTCGCGAGGGAGTCACCGGTCAGGGTCGTCGGAGGCGCGTTGAGCTCGATGTTGTAACGGCCGAGCTCGGTCTGGAACGCCGGGTCCGCGATCCGGTCCAGCACCTCGGCGTTCGCCATCGCCGGCTGGAAGGCTGCCGAGACCAGATTCAGCTCGATCTCCACCCCGGTGACGCCCGCGGTCGAGTCGAAGTGGTCGTCGGTGAGCATGCGCTCGAACACGTCCAGGCAGCGCCGGACCTTCTCCCGGTACCGCGTGCGCTCGGCCCGCGTGAAGGTCGTGCCAGCGATCTCGTCGCCCATCGGCACAGCAAAGCACACGCCTCCCCGCCGCCACCCCGCATTGAACGTGGTTTCAATCGACTTGAAGGCCCCCTCACGTCGATTGAAACCACGTTCAATCCGGCGTAGGGGGTGGTGCGTAGGGTGAGGGAAGCCATCAGAGGTGGAGGAAAGCCATGACTATCGCCATGCACGCACCGGATGCCGTGACATCGACCCCGCTGGTGCTGCTGCACGCGTTCCCGCTCGATTCCCGCATGTGGCACCCCGTGACCGAGCGACTCCCGCGTGAGATCCCGGTGGTTCTGGTCGACGCCCCCGGATTCGGCGGCACTCCCGCCGGGGAGCCGGGCCTCGACCACGTGGCCGCTCAGGTGGTCGACGGCATCCGTGGGCTCGGCGCCGAACGGGCCGTGGTTGCGGGGCTGTCGATGGGTGGCTACATCGCGCTGGCGGTCGCTGAGCGGGCGCCCGGGCTGCTCGCCGGG
>NZ_JBMDXJ010000509.1:0-8422 GCF_048594945.1 Pseudactinotalea sp.
CTCTGATCGCGCTACGCATCCACAACGTCGGTGGTGGGATGTCGTGGCGAAGCACGAGGTTTGTAAGAACAACTAACTGTTGTGATTGTTCTCAATCACCGTAGCGGCACGGGCGGCAGGGCGTCAACGGGTACCCGGGCACGATCTCGGGGTGGTCACTGACAGACGACGGCGGAGCACAGGCCCGCCGTCAGCTCACCACTCCCGGTGCGGCGGGATGAGCGAGCCGGGGTTGAGGTTGCGGCTGGGGTCGACGGCCTTGAGCAGCCCGACCATCTGATCGACTCCCGCGACCGAGATGTCCTGCTCCATCCACGGGGCGTGGTCGGTACCCACGCCGTGGTGGTGAGAGAGCGTGCCGCCGCCGTCGATGAAGGCCTGCTGGATCGCGGTCTTGACCACGTCGTACTGGGTGAGGAAGTCGCCGTCGGGGTTCGGGGGGAACCCGAACGTGAAGTACAGGCACGCCCCCGAGTGGTAGCTGTGCGACAGGTGGCACATGATGTAGCCCTTGACGCCGATCTCCGCGAACGCCCCGTTCGCCGCACGGATCGTGCGGTGGTAGACCTCGCCGAGCTTCTCCCATGGGGCTGCGGTCTCGGACACGTCGCCCACGGCCCCGCGGTCGAGCAGGAAGTCACGGATATAGGGAGTGTCGAACTTCTTCTGGTCGTACAGTGCGCCCGGACCCTTGCCGAGCTTGATACCGCCGTGCTTGCCGATCGTCTTCCCGACGATCGCCTTGTCGGCCCGCACCTTGGCAGATCCGCCCTCGTAGCCGATGTAGGAGATGCAGACCTTCTCGAGGTCCCACCCCCGCTTCTCGAGCAGGTCGAACACGAGCGGCCCGAGCTTGCCGGACAGCGAGTTCGACTCCTTGCGGGTGGCGAGCGAGAAGCCGGTCTCGTTCGCGTCGGAGACACGGGTGATCGACGGCGACGCGTCCGAGGTGCAGATGTCCCTCATCGCACCCAGTCCCGCCGCCCAGTTCGGGAACAGGTAAGCGATGACCTCGCGGTTCTCAGGCAGCCGGTGCACGTTGACCCAGGCCTCGGTGATGACGCCGAGCCGGCCCTCGGAGCCGAGGATCATCTCGCGCACGCTCGGCCCGGTGGACGTGGACGGCAGCGGCCGCAGCACCAGCACCTTGCCCGGCTGCACCACCCGAAATCCTCGGGTGATGTCACTGATGTCTCCGTAACGGTCCGACTGCATGCCCGAGGAGCGCGTCGCGATCCACCCGCCGAGCGTCGAGTGCTTGAAGGAGTCGGGCTGGTGCCCCATCGTCCAACCGCGCGGGTTGAGCTGCGCCTCGATGTCCGGACCGAGCCCACCGGCCTGGATGCGCGCGAGCCCGGAGCCCTCGTCGATCTCCAGCACCTGGTTCATCCGGCCCATGTCGAGCGAGACAATCGTGCGGTCCTCGTGCGCGGGCGGGGTGAGACTGCCGGAGATGTTGGACCCGCCGCCGAACGGGATCAGCACCGCGTTGCTCGCCACGGTGAGGTCCACGACCGCCTGCACCTCGGCCTCGTTCGCGGGATAGACCACCACGTCCGGGATCCGCGGCAGGTGGCCGGCGCGCACCCACACCAGGTCCCGCATGCCCTTGCCGTAGGTGTGTACCACCCGGTCCATGTCATCGGTGATGACATGGTGATCGCCGACGGCGGAGCGCAGGGCTGTCTGCAGGTCCTCACCCAGGCGCGGGGCTGGGACGTCGATGTCATCGAAGTCCGGCGGCGGGGTACCCGGCTGCGACAGGTCGATCCCGATCTTGTCCAGCACGAACGGGGCGAAGTGCGGCTTGTCCTCGTGGTGGAAGGCGATCCCCTCCACACCCCATCCCCACCACTTCTGGTGCGTCACATCAGTCATGCGTGCGTCTGCTCCTCACTGAGATCCCCGGTCATGAAGCGTCCTCCTGGGCGTCGAGGTGGCGGCCGCGACTGCGCGGGCGGTCCTCGTCATGGATCAGCACCGTGGTCGACTGCGTCGTGTACATCGCGCGGACGCGGTTCTCCACGCGCGAGTTGAAGTCGGCGAGCGACTCCCCGGCGCGCACCCGCAGCGGCTTGCCGATCAGCAGCTTCACCGGAGGGCGGCCGGGCTTGGGCCAATTGCGACCCTTGGGCATCGCCTCGTAGGCGCCGACCACGGCGACCGGGACCACCGGCACCCGCAGCGCCCGGCCGAGCGCGGCGGCTCCGGGCTTGAAGGACTTCATCTTCCCGTCCTTCTGGCGGGTCCCCTCTGGGAAGATCAGCAACGGCACGCCGGAGCGCAGCAGCGAGACGCTCAGTCCGGCGTTCTTGGACTTCCGGCCGCCGCGGTCCACCGGGTAGGAGTTGAAGAAGAACCCGACGAAGTTGCTCTTGAGCGGGTTGTTGTAGAAGTAGTCGCCGGCGGTCGCGGTGGCGAGGTTCCGCGTCAGCGAGGTCGGCAGGAAGCTGAACATCGTCGCGGCGTCGAGATGGCTGGAGTGGTTGGCCACGACGATGAACTGACCCTGCAGCCCCTCGACGTTGCGCTCACCCTCCACGGTGACACTCACCTCGGCGCCGATCAGCGCCTTGAGGAGCACCCGCTGGCACACGAATCGCACCGCACGGTGCCAGGCGGCGTGGTAGCGAGCGGTCTGCTTGGTGCTCAATGCTTCGCCCCCCTCCGCAGCATCGCGGTACCCCACCGCACCAGCGGTCGCGGGGCGTGGCGGATGAGGAACGCGATGATCGCGAACCGCGTGGACGGCAGCGACCGGTCCTTGCCCCGGTCCACGTCGTTGAGGGCGTCACGCACCAACCGGTCGGCGTCGAGCCACAGCCAGTCCGGGATCTTGGAGGTGCGGATCGCGGCGCGGTCATGGAACTCGGTCCGGACCCAGCCGGGGATGAGCGTGAGCACCCGCACGCCGGTGCCCTCGAGCTCGAGGCTGAGGGCGTCGGAGAACGTGTTCACCCACGCCTTGATCGCGGAGTAGTTGTTCTGCGCGATCATCCCGGCGACCGACCCGATGTTGATGATGACGCCGTGGCCGCGCTCCGCCATCACGTGCCCGGCGGTGCCGGCAAGCACGAGAACCGCCCGGATCATCACGTCGACGGCGCGGGTGTGGATCGCGAGGTGGTCACCGGACGCGATCGGGTCGTGAAGCCCGTGACCGGCGTTGTTGACAAGGACCTCGACCGGGCGCTCGTCGGTGCGCAGGCGCTCCGCGACACGCTCCACGTCGCTCTGGTCGGACAGGTCGGCCTGCAGCACCTCGACGTCGACGCCGTAGCGGCGGGTCAGGGCATCGGCCACGCTCGCGAGCCGTTCGGCATCGCGCGCCACCAGCACCAGGTCGCAGCCGCGGGCGGCCAGAGCACGCGAGAACGCGTACCCGATGCCCGAGGTGCCGCCCGTGACGAGCGCGCGTCCGTGCAGGGGTGACAAGCCTTCGATCTCGCTCACCGTGGCGCCCCCGTTCGAGCACCACCGCCGGGCAGTGCACCCGTGACTCCCCCGACCACGCTACGGGCGATCGAGCCGAACCGGCTGTCCGCCGCGTGCGTCCACGACTCCACCGGCCACCGCTTCTCGCGCGCATAGCGGTACAGGCTCGCATCGGGGTTCACGACCGTCGGGTGCCCCACCAGCTCCAACCAGGGTCGGTCGGCATAGGTGTCGCCGTAGCCGTAGGAACCGGCGAGGTCGTAGCCGTGCTCGCGTGCGTAACGGCCCAGCCACGTGGCGCGCGCCTCGTCGACCAGTGGCGAGATCGCCAGGTGACCGGTCCACCGGCCCTGCTCGTCCACCTCCATCGAGCCCGAGACCACCTCGTCGAACAGGTGCGCGATCGGCTCCACGAACACGTCGATCTGCCCGGTGATCAGCACGAGCCGGTGCCCGGCCTTGCGGTGCTCCTCGATGCGCGCGGCGGCCTCGGCGAGCATCCGCGAGCGCAACAGCGGCGCCACCTTGGTGGCGACCAGCTGCCGCAGCTCGGCCTCGCTCGTGCCGGCGTATCGGCGCATGAAGGACCGGATGAAGTCGCCGCGGTCGCGCTGCTCGGCCTGCAGGTAGGTCATCGAGCGCCCGACCATCCCGGACACCTCGCCGAGCGCCTTGTGCGGTCCCTGCGCCATCTCGACCCATACGTAGGTCTCGAGCAGGTTGGCCGCGGCGATGGTCCCGTGCAGGTCGAACACCGCAAGCACGTCAGTGCGCTCGGGCAGCTTGGCCGCACTGCTGCCACCGGTCCTGCCCCGCTGCTCACGGGCGCGCATCAGACCGGGCACGTTGGGGATGTGCACGGTCTGCATGTAGTAGGGCCAGTCGATCTCGGTGACGTCGAAGCCGTGCTCGGCCTGGCGATCGGCGGGCAATGACTCGTGCAGCGCACGGGTGCGGGCGTCGTCGAAGACCACCTCGGTCTGCGTGTACGGCTGGTACAGGTCGGTGAACTTGCGCAGCGTGCGCAGGTCGCGCTTGGCCTTGTAGATCCCGGAGATCCACTTGCGCGTGGTGTCGTTGGCGGGCAGCCTGCCCACGACCCGGTCAGCGACCTCCACCGCCTTCTCGCGGCGGCGCAGGCTGCGGTCGACCGCAGGCCCGTTGGGGAACGTCCAGTTCGGCACCTGCACGTTGGAGCCCTCGTCATCGAGCAGCGGGTGCTCGCGGAAGTAATCGCGCACGAGCCGGATGACCTCACCGAACCGCAGCGGGTTCCGCAGCCCAGACCCCACCTGGTAGTACTGCGCGTCGTCCTTCTCGGGCGGGTTCGCAGCGGCGGCGAGGATCGCGTTGACCACGTGGTCGACCGGGATCACGTCGAGGATGGTGTCGTGCAGGGCCGGGAACTCCGGCAGCATGCCGCGCCCGTACGCGGCGATCAGCGGGTCGGCGACCTTGAAGCCGTCGATCCAGCCCGGGTACGGGTGCCGGTACGAGCTCTCGATGATCGTGGGACGCACGACCGAGAGCCGGTGCTCAGCGGCCCAGAGCTCCTCGGCGACACGCTCGCCGAGGGCCTTGGTGAACGTGTAGACGTCGGGCCAGCCGAGCGACAGCGCCCGGGTGCGGCCCGCCTCGACGAGCCGGTCGTTCACCCACTGCTTGCGTGCGTCCTCGGCCGCCGCCGAGACCGCCTGCGCACCGGCTCGCCGATGCGTCGCACGCGCCTGCGCCAGCATCGGCTTGAGGACATCCGGACGGCGGGATGCCGCCTCTGCTTCGTCCCTCGCCGCGAGCGCTCGCGCCGTCTCGAGCCGGCGGTCGATCGTGTGATCGAGCGACCGCTCCTCCGAGACTCCCTTGCGCAGTCCGGCCACGTAACAGGTGGACACGTGCACCACGTGCGGGTCGGAGCCGGAGGCCAGCAGCGCCTCGTACAGGCTGACCGGACCATCGACGTTGGCGGCGAACGCCTCGTCGATCGGCATGTCGAAGGAGACCGACGATGCCGAGTGCACCACGACGTCGACGTCATCGGGCAGCTCAGGCACGTCGCCCAGGTCACCGGAGATCACGGCGACCCGACTCGCCGCCTCGGCATCCGCCGTCGGGGCCCCCACACGCTCACGCCAGGCCGAGAACACGGGCTTACGGAGCAGCTTGTCCACGCGCATCTGTGCGCTCAGCGCACCACGGGGCCGCACCAGGACCGAGATCCGGGTGGTGGGGTAGGCCGAGAGCAGCTTCTCCAGGACTGCCTGTCCCACAAAACCGGTCGCTCCGGTCAGCAGGACGTGCGAGTTGCTCAAGGGTTCCGACACCGAACGCACTTTACGCGGCTGGGGCCCTCCGCGTGTCCAGCCCTTCGCTGCTCTCACCGATCAGCGTCGGCGTCCCACCGGATGCGCACCACACCGGCGGGGGCGTCGGCGATCTCGACCCCCTGGGCTGACCGGGTGATGGTGGATCCGGATGGGGCGTCGATGTCGCCGAGGCCTGCGGCGGCCCCGCCGAGGATGACCCGGGCCGTGGTGTTCGGCGGTGTGGTGACCTGCAGGTGCCCGCGGTCACGGTCGAACTCGACCGCCACCGGCCCGCGGATGGTCGGCACCGTGCCCGCCATGCGCCGCAGCGGTCCGGGGCGCGGCTGCACCACCAGCCGCTCAGCGCCCGGCGACTCCACCTGCACGCCGAGGATCCATCGCGCCACGATGTTCACGGGCGCGGTCCCCCACGCGTGCGAGTAGGTCATGTTGGGCTTGAGCGACGGGTCCCAGGCCTCGGGGACGAGCGTGGCGCCGAGGTGGTCGATCAGATGCAGCCAGCTGCAGGGGCCGGTCGCCGTCATCAGCGCGAGGGCCTGATCGGTGCGCCCGGCCCGGCAGAGGGCCTCGAGCAGGAACTGCGCGCCGTACACGCTCATCCTCATGCCGCCGGCGGCGAGTCGATCGCCGAGGTCACGCAGCCGGTCCTCGGGGGCGAGCCCGAGCGCGACCGGGATCGCGGTCGCGTGCTGGGCGCGATGGGTCGATTGGAGCCCGTCGCGGTAGCCGGACTCATCGAGCAGGAGCTCGTTGATCGCGCCCCGCATCCGCTGCGCTCGATCGCGGTGGCGCGCGGCGTCGTGCGGGCTCCCCACGACCTCGGCGACGTCGGCAAGCGCGCCGTACGCAGCGGCCTGGAACGCGTTGACGACCGTGTTCACGTCGGTGAACTCGTACCCGTCGCGGCACGTCACGGGCCAGTCGGTCAGATCGGCGTTCCGGCCGCCGCCATTGACCCCGGGCTCCTTGCGCAGGAGGCCGTCCTCGCCCAGGTGGTCGTCGTAGTTCGCCTGCTCCCACAGCTCGACGTCGGTGCGCAGCTGCCGGTCGTCGCCCGTGGCGAGGTAGTCCTCCCACGCGACCAGCACGGGCATCAGGTGGTACTCGGTGGGCCAGGTCGGCCGCCGTGTGAGGTACTCACCCGAGTACCGGGCCAGGGCGTAGCTGCGCTCGACGGCGTACTGGGACCGTTGGTTGACGTAGGTGTCACCTTCGTAGGGGCCACGTTCGCGCGCGGGGGTGTCGAGATAGAGGTCGAGCGAGGTCGCCTCGATCGTGCACCGGCACAGCTCCCAGACGCGGTCCAGGTCCCGGTCGGACGACGTGAAGGCACCCCCACCGACGTACGGCGCCCGCAGCACCACCGGCCGCAGCGCGCGCGACAGGTCGAGCGTGGGGTCGGTCTCGAGCTCGACGTACCGGAACGCCCGGTATCCCCAGTGCTCGATCGTCTGGGGGCCGTCACGCAGGGTCCAGGTCTCCTCGTAGCGGTTGCTCGTGCGCAGCTGCGAGCGGACCCGACCGCCCTCCAGCTCCTCGCCGAGGCGCACGGTCACGTCGGTGCCGGAGGTCGCCTCGACGTCGAGTCGCAGGCCACCCACGATCTCGCGACCCAGGTCGATGAACCAGCGCCCGGGCTGCACGCGCCGCGCCTCCAGCACCTCGCCGAGGTGCTGCTCGATCGAGACGGTCGCCGGCGCGGGATCTGCCGGCATCTCGACGACGACGGCGCTCGGCCAGGTCTGGTCGTCGAAGCCCGGCTCGGTCCAGCCCACCGGCTCGTGCCGCGCGTCCCAGTCCTCGCGCGGCGCTCGGTACCAGCCGCCGCCGATGTCCTCCGTGCCGGGCAGCAGCCGCTCACCGCTGCGTGCCTTCCACCGCGTGGAGGTTGGCACCTCGATGCGGCTGCCGTCGGTGAGCACCACCACGAGGCGAGCCACGAACTGCTGACCGTGCTCGGCCCAGCACAGCGCCGCCAGCGCGTTCCGCCCCGGCCTCAGCACGCGGGCGACATCGTGCGTGTGGTACCGGGCGCGGCCGTCCGAACCGCGCACGCTCCCCCGCCCGACCACGTGCGCGTTGATCCGCATCGTGTAGACGTACTGTCGCGCGCCCTCGGGCGAGAGCCCAGCCGCCTCCACGAAAGCCGCGACGATCGGCACGTCGGGCAGCTCGACCTCGGTGCGGAGCAGCACCCACGGGGATCCGGCCGGACCCCAGATCGCCTCCCCGCCCCAGCGCTGCGTCGCCGTGATGAAGCGTGCCGGCTCCGACCATGACCCGGCAGCCGACGTGGCCACGCGCACGCGCCACCAGTACGGCGTCGACTCCGCCAGTCGCGGGCCCTGGTAGCGCACCGCCGTGGACGACCCTGAGAGGACCTCGCCGCTGTCCCAGACCGGTGCGTCGAACGTGCTCGGCGAGGTGGCCACCTGGATCCGGTACGAGACCTGCATCCGGTCACCCAGGTGCGGCACGATCCACGAGAACCGCGGCTCAGCCACGTCCACCCCGACCGGGTCCGACTGCAGGTCGACCATGAGGCCGGTGGGGCACCGCTCGTCGCTGCTCTCCGGGCCCGGCTCGCCGACCATCAACGCTCACCCTCGTCGTCTGCCGCGCGAGGTCGCACCGTTGGCTCGAGGTCGCACCTTTGCGGGTGC
>NZ_JBMDXJ010000051.1:0-4067 GCF_048594945.1 Pseudactinotalea sp.
AGTCCCCCACCACGAACGCGTACCGCGCCTTGGTCTCGTCGTTGGCGCCGTGGGTGAGGCCGAGGTGCCAGGCGGCGTACTCGTCCCAGCCATGTGTGTCGAGGTAGGCGTTCTGGACGTCGGCCGCCGGCTGGGCGTCACCCCAGTCGCTGGTGAGCACGTACTGCCGGGCCGCGATCTTGGACCGCACCATTGCCACCGCGTCCGGATTCACGTCGTATCTGGCCATGCTCCACTCTGGCACTCCACGGTTGCGTACGCGCCTACTCTGGCGAGCGTGACCACGCCGCCCGAGCAGCTTCTCGACCGGCTCGCCGACGAGATAGCGGCCGCCCTCGGAGCCGAGCTGCTCGGCCTGTACGTGCACGGTTCCTACACGGCCGGCGACTTCGAGCCGTCCCGGAGCGATCTCGATCTGCTCGCGGTCCTGCGCGAGGAACCCACGGCCACCACGCTGGAACTCGTGCGACCGCTCCACGCACGCACCGCCGTCGACCATCCCGCGTGGGCGGACCGCATCGAGGTCGACTACCTCGCGGCGACCACTCTGGCCACGCTCGCAGAGCGGCCCGGCCCGATGATCCGCATCAGCCCCGGCGAGCCGCTCCACCTGTTCGAGGCCACGCGGCACTACCTGTTCAACGTCGCCTCCGCCCGCGCCGGGCTCGCGTTGCGTGGTCCGTGCCCGACGGCGGTGGTCCCGCCGGTCTCGGCGGCCTCCCTTCACGCGGTGGTGCGCGAGCATGCGGCGAGCTGGCCGGAGTGGGTGGCGGAGTCGCGCGGACGGGTGGGCGCCCAGGCCTACGCGGTGCTCACGTTGTACCGGCTGCTCCACCATGTGGAGATGGGGACGCAGCTGTCGAAGCGGCAGGCGGGAGCGTGGGGTTCGGTGCGGCTCCCTGCCGCGGCCGAGCTGATCGGCTGGGCCTCGCGCTGGTGGTACGAGGGCGGTGCGGACACCGAGCTGGGGCGGTTCGAGGAGGTCGAGGCATTCGTGCGTGCGGTGAGCGCCGAGATCGGCGCGCAGGGATGAGCCAGCCTTCCCCGCACTACTGCAGGCCGCGGTAGCGCGCGGTGCGGAGCTCGACCTCCCACACGTCGGCGGTGGGCATGCCCAGCGCATGGGCGACGGCGATCTCGGCCTCGACGTCGTAGGGGACCCGCTGCAGATGCATCCCGAACGGTGCGGGATCGGGGCTGTCGAGCACGCCTTCCAGCACGAGATAGCTCGGGGTGGGCTCGTCGAGCGGGTTGCCCACCGAGCCGGCGTTCGCGAGCGTGCGGCCCTCGCGCGAGGTCACGTAGGCGTCGTGGATGTCGCCGTAGACCACCACGCTCGGCTCGGGGCCGTCGCCGGTCATCTCGGTGTTGACGAACATGCCGTCGAACTGCTCGTCGGTGTGGTGGACGTGGACCCGCACGTGCGGACTGGTGGCCGAGGCGTGAAACAGCCTGATGTGGCGCCCGCTCATCAGCAGGTCGTCACTGAGCGGGAGCGAGGTGAGCCAGTCGCGCTGGTCCTGGCGCAGCTCGTCGCGCCACCAGAGGAACTCGGCCGGCTCGGTGTCGCCACAGACCGGCAGGTTGTCGTCCCAGTTCCCGCGCACGGTGACCTCGCAGACCTGCTGTGTCAGATCCACGCAGGCGCTGCCGCGCGGGCCCTTGCCTGCGACGTCGCCGAGGTTGAGGACTCGCTCGATGCCGCGCTCGGCGATGTCGGCAAGCACCGCCTCCAGCGCGGTGAGGTTGCCGTGCACGTCGGAGATCAGCGCGATGCGGTCGGTACCCACAGGAACCACGCTACGGCGCGTGGCAGGCTGGGCGCCTACGCTGGCCGGGTGAGCGAGACACCCGTGCCCGAGCAGGTCTCGGAGATCTTCGACCCGCAGCGCTGGCGCGCCATCGAGGGCTTCGAGCTGACCGACCTGACCTACCATCGCGGCGTCGAGCGGACGCCGGAAGGCGTGCGGGACCTTCCCGTGGTGCGGATCGCGTTCGATCGCCCCGAGGTCCGCAACGCGTTCCGGCCGCACACCGTGGACGAGCTGTACCGGGTGCTCGACCACGCGCGCATGAGCTCCGACGTCGCCGCGGTCATCCTCACCGGCAACGGCCCCAGCCCCAAGGACGGCGGTTGGGCGTTCTGCTCCGGCGGCGACCAGCGCATCCGGGGGCGCGACGGGTACCGGTACAGCATGGACGGAGCTGGCGAGTCGTCAGACTCGGTGGACCCCGCCCGCGCCGGGCGGCTGCACATCCTCGAGGTGCAGCGACTGATGCGCACCATGCCCAAGCCGGTGATCGCCGTCGTGCCGGGCTGGGCCGCCGGAGGCGGGCACTCGTTGCATGTGGTGGCGGACCTGACCATCGCGAGCCTCGAGCACGCGCGGTTCAAGCAGACCGACGCCAACGTCGGATCGTTCGACGCCGGCTACGGGTCCGGGCTGCTGGCCCGGCAGGTGGGCGACAAGCGCGCCCGCGAGATCTTCTTCCTCGCACGCGAGTACTCCGCCGAGCAGGCCGAGAGCTGGGGCGCGATCAACGAGGCGGTCCCGCACGCCGACCTCGAGGACGTCGCGTTGGAGTACGCGCGGATCATCGCCACCAAGTCGCCCCAGGCGATCCGCATGCTCAAGTTTGCGTTCAACCTTGTCGACGACGGCATGGCGGGCCAGCAGGTCTTCGCCGGCGAGGCCACCCGGATGGCCTACATGACCGACGAGGCAGTCGAGGGCCGCGATGCCTTCCTCCAGCGCCGCGATCCCGACTGGTCAGGGTTCCCGCGCTACTTCTGAGGCCTCGCCACCGAGTTGGACCGATCGGTATAGAGTTAGACCGATCGGTCAAACTTGGTGAAACGGAGCACCCGTCATGAGTACGGATCCCACATCGGCGCCGGACGGCGAAGGCCCGGATCTCCGGCCACCGCGACTGCGTATCGCCCGGCGCGCGATGGCCTGGTGGGCGCTCCGCGCGCTGGTCACATGGGGCGTGCTGCTGGCGGCGCTGATCGTGGCGTACACGCTGTGGGAGCCGGCACGCGTGTGGCTGATCGCCCCGATCGTCGCCGTGGGAGTGATCCTCGCGGTGAAGCTCGCGCTCGAGCCGTGGTGGCGCTACCGGGTGCACCGGTGGGAGGTCACCGAGCACGCGACGTACGCCGCCAGCGGGTGGATCGTGCGTGAGTGGCGGGTCTCGCCCACGTCGCGAATCCAGACGGTCGACGCCGTCCGTGGTCCGCTCGAACAGCTGCTGGGGCTGTCGACGCTGCGCGTGACCACGGCGTCCTCCTACGGCGCGGTCGACGTCGGAGGACTCGACCGCGCCACCGCCGAGGACGCGGCGGCGCGGCTGGCAGTGGTGGCCGAGCTCAGCGAGGGAGATGCCACATGACCGACGATCCCCCGACCCCGGCAGCCACGCCGTGGCAGCGGCTCAGCGTCCGGGTGATCTGGGTCGACCTCGTGCAGAGCCTGCTGTCGCTGACCCCCGGCGCGATCGCCGTGCTGGCGTTCGACCAGACCTCACCCGGCACGCTGTGGCCGCTCGGGCTGGTCGCGCTCTTCGGTGTCCTCGGCGCAGTCGCTGACATCCTGCGCTGGGCGTTCACCCGCTTCCGGGTCACCGAGACCGACGTGGAACGGCGCACGGGCATCTTCGTCCGCCGGCATCGCACGATCCGGCGAGATCGCATCCGGAGCGTCGACACCCACGCCAAGCTCAGGCACCGCGTCGCCGGGCTCCGGGTCGTCACGATCGGAGCCGGTCAGCAGACGGGAGCGGGGGAAGCGGCGCTCGCGCTCGACGCCCTCTCGAAACAGGATGCGGCACTCCTGGCGGGCGAACTCCTTGACAGGCCGGAACGCACGGTCGCCATCCCCGGCACCGAGGCCGCCGAAGCCGAGCGCGACGAGGATGTACCGAACGAGCCGGAGCCCGAGGTACTGGCCACCTTCCGACCTTGGTGGGTGGTCTTCAACCTGTTCAGCATCTGGGCCTATCTGACGGCGGCCGGGCTGCTGTGGGGGCTGTTCTGGTTCGTCTCGATGTTCGGTGTCGACCTCGCC
>NZ_JBMDXJ010000510.1:0-26232 GCF_048594945.1 Pseudactinotalea sp.
GTCCGGGGTGCTGCGGCTGCCGCCGCTCCCGGACGAGTCGCTGCGCCAGGTGGTCGACCACGCGGCGCAGGTGCTCGTGGTCGGCGCCACCGATCAGGAGACCGCCGAGCTCGCGCACCGGCTCCGCGGGTTGCAGGTCGACGCGCAGTTCCCCTCGACCGTGATGGTGAGCGACCGCAACCTCGCCGGGCACTGGGCGAGCTTCGCGCCCGAGGACGTGGTCTGTCGGCCGGCCCGCACGGCGATCGCCGCGCTGCGCACCGCGCCGCCCTTCCTCGACGACGCGATGGTGCCGCCACCGATCGTGCTCGGCGACGGTCCCTACGCCGCCGAGGTCGCACGTCGCATCGTGACCGGCTGGCAGCAGCCCGGAGAGCGGCTTCGGGTGCACTGCCTCGGTGCGCGCGAGGACTGGGTGATCGATGCCGGGATCGGCATCGAGGAGCGAGCCGACTTCGAGTGGCTTCCGATGGAGGCGAGCGTGGCGCTTGCCCCTCGCCGCATCCGCTCGCTGCTGCGTGGCCTCCCCGTAGCCGATCCACGCTTCACCCACAGCGGTGCGCGCGTGTACGTCGCCTACCCGGATACCTCCCGCACGGTCCCGATCGCCGCCGCGATCGCCCGCCGGGTGCCTGAGGTGGAGGTCACGGCGATCGTCGACGATGCCGACACCTGGAGCGGCACCCTCGGCCAGGACCACGGGCTGCGCCTGGTCTCGTCGCAACGATTGCTGACCGATCCGGACACGATTCGGCTGTCGGTCGTCGAGCTGCTCGCGGGCGAGCTGGTGGCCGATGCCGGCCGCTGGCCCGCCGATGTGCCCGGCGCACTGGGCGAGGTGCGACGAGGCCCCGACGGCGCCCAGCTCGCCGATCAGTCGGCTTCGATCCAGCGCACGATCCGGGCGGTGGCTGCGCACGTCGAGCAGGTCTTCGCACCCGCGGACGTCGAGCTCGACGCCGGATATCCCGCTGAGGTCCCCACGCTCATGCTGGACCCGGGCGAGCTGGCCGCGATCGAGACGGCGCTGGCTCGCGAGCTGCCGGAGACGTCGCTCGAGGTCCCCGGTGATCAGGGCGACGACGCAGGCACGGTGTCGCTGCGCCGTCGGGCGGACGAGGCGCGACTGCGCCGCCTCGAGCTGGCGGCGAGGCTCCCTGTGCTGGCGGCACGTGCCGGCCTGGTGCCGGTGCGCCGCGGCGGTGGGCTCGCCCCATTGACCGACGAGAGCGTGCGCGAGCTCGCGCTCGAGGTGCACAACGACTACGTCCGCACCGCCGCGAGCACGGGCAACGCGACCGCTTCCGGCAATGCCGACCTCACGTGGGTGGAGCTGTCGGAGACCGATCAGCGCTCGAGCATCGCGCAGGTGGTCGACATCCCGGTCAAGCTCGCGGCGCTCGGGCTGACCTGGCGCCGGGCGTCAGACCCCCGGCCGTACGCCTTCTCCGAGGAGGAGGTGGAGCTGTTGGCCGAGATGGAGCACCGCCGGTGGGTGCACTTCCAGCTCCGCAACGGGCGCGCCAGGCACACCTTCAACCTCACCTGGGAGGGCCTGGCTGATGGGGTGCAGGAGTACGACCGCGGGCCCGTGCGGCTGATGAGTCGATTGCTCGCTATGGTCGGGTTCGAGATCGTGCCAGCGGGCGAAGACCCGCAGCGCCCCCCGACATCACGCTGACCGACCTGTCGCCCTGCGGCTGGCGTAGCAAAGTGGCCATGAGGGCGAGGCCCGCACCGCTGGGTACGCGATGGCGTAGCAGAACCATCCATCAGGGCGTGTTCCGCACCACCGCAGCGGGTGCGCAGCATCCGTCATCGCACGGTGCAGCATCGGTGGCGTTGAGGGCAGGCGTGCAGCACGCGTCGCCTCGCCAGGCCGCCACGCCTTCCTTGACCGCCACGCCGGCGATCACCAGTGCGGCGATCGGGTCCGCCCAGGACCAGCCGAGCGTCGAGTTGAGCAGCAGACCGACGAGCAGGACCGCCGACAGGTAGGTGCACAGCAGCGTCTGCTTGGAGTCGGCCACGGCGCTCGCGGATCCGAGCTCGCGGCCGGTGCGGCGCTCGAACCAGGACAAGAACGGCATCACGGCGAGACTGATCGCGGCGAGCGCGATTCCCACCGGAGAGTGGTCGGATTCGTGGGCACCTAGTAGTGCGCGGACCGAGTCCACGGCCACGAACGCTGCCAGCCCGAAGAACGAGACCGCGATGACGCGCATCGCGATCCGCTCCCGGCGTTCGTGGTCGGTGGCCGCGAACTGCCACGCCACCGCGGCAGCGGAGGCCACCTCCACCACCGAGTCGAGCCCGAAGGCGACCAGCGCGCCCGAGGATGCGATCCGACCTGCAGTGATCGCGACGACGGCCTCGATCACGTTGTACGTGATCGTGGCGGCGACGATCCAGCGCACGCGACGCACGAGCACGGCCCGACGCTCCGCCGTCGGGCCGACGCGCAGGGGGAGGGCGGTCATGAGCAGGTGCACCCCTGGCTCGAGCAGCATCCCGGGTCGACCGCGACCACGAGCTGCACCAGTTCGGTGAGCGCGGGTGCGAGGTGGGGATCGGCGAGCCGGTACCAGGTGCGCCGACCCTCGGGCATGGCCTCGACCAGGCCACAGCCGCGCAGGCACGCGAGCTGGTTCGACATCACCTGCCGGGATACCCCGAGTGCGTCGGCGAGGTCGCTGGGGCAGGCCGGCGCCTCACGGAGCGCGAGCAGCACGCGCGTGCGCGTCTCATCGGAGAGCGCGTACCCGAGTCGTGCGAGTGCGGCGGTGTGGGTGAGTGTCACCCGCGGCTCGGGAGCGGTCGTTAGTTCAGCCATTGCTGAACAGTACAGCGAAGTCTGTACGGTCTTCCCCGTGGAAGGGGCAGCGGCTTGGCTCAGGCGGCTTCGCCGAGCTCGGGCTCGTCGACGCGGTGGCTGATACCCGCGCCGGCCCGGCTGGCCACGAGCACCCCGGCGACGCAGACGGCGGCGAAGGCAAGCATCAGCAGCTGGGCCGAGCGGACGAGGTCGGGTGCGGCGAGGTTCACCAGCACTCCTGCGAGTGCGGCGCTGGAGGCGCTCGCGATCAGGAAGACCGTGTTCACGGCGGCGGCGGCCTTCGCACCCTCCTCGCCACCCCCGGCGCTCCCGAGCGCTGCGACGGTCAGGTGCGGGAAGCCCAAGCCGATGCCGGCGCCCGCGGCGAAGAGCGTGAAGAACCACAGGACGATCACGAGCGTCGACGGCCCCTGGTGCTGCAGCATCCCGTACGCCGCGAGACCGCCACCGAGCAGCAGCGGGGCCGCGAGAATCAGCCGGCGCCTGGCGACGTCGCCGGTGGCATTGGCCGTGACGACCTGGGTGAGGGACCACCCCAGCGACAGCGCAGCTCCCATGAGACCGGCCGTGAAGGGCATCAGGCCGCCGATCTCCTGGCCGAAGAGCGGGATGAATGCCTCGGTTCCGATGCCGAACGCCATCACGGCCACCGTCAGGTAGACCCAGCGCAACGACGAGGTGCGAGCGAACGTGACGCGGGGCAGGATCCCGCGCCGGCCGTGGCGTTCGTGACGGAGGAACAGCACGCCGAGAGCGACGCCCGTCACCAGCGCGAGCGCTGTGGCCACTCCGCTGGGGACGACGCTGGCGATGCCGACCGCGGCGACACCGCTCGCGAGAAGCAGCAGCGACGTCCAGGGCGCCGCCTCGCGCGAGACCCCACGCTCGGTCGCCGGCATCGAGCGGATCACCACGAGTCCGATCAGACCGCACACGATCGCCAGCCCGACGAACGTGGCACGCCAGGCGTGCAGCTGTGCGGCTGCGCCTCCGACGAGCGGCCCCACGATGTTGCCGACGCCCCACATCGCCGAGACCAGCGCGGCGGCGCGCGCCCACAGTCGCTGCGGCAGCGCCTGCTGGATCAGGGCGTATCCGAGGCCGGCGAGCAGCCCGCCGCCCAGGCCCTGCACGGTGCGGCCGATCAGCAGTGCGGACATCCATGGACTGGCGGCGCACAGGAGCGAGCCCAGGGCGAACAGCCCCAGGGCCAACAGGTAGGCGCGCACCGCACCCTGTTGGACGAGGATCCTGCTGACGAGCATCGCACTGACCACCGAGGCCAGCAGGAAGGTCATCATCGTCCAGGCGTAGAAGTCGCCGCCGCCGATCTCGCCGACGATCGTGGGCAACAGGCTCGTGGTCAGGTAGACGTTGCTCGCCTCGACGAGCACGCCTCCTGCCAGGACTGCCGCGATCGGCCCGTACTCACCTCCGAGCAGCTCGCGCCATGTCCCGGGGATCGCGGTTCCTTGCGCGGTGCGCTCCATCTGCATCGTTCCTCTGCGTCGGTATTCGGTCTGCCAGGCGCAGCAGCGCCGGGGCGCCGGCTCGGGCGCTGCACGGCACGCTAAGACCTCAAGTAATCTTGAGGTCAACCCGGAGGTGAGGATGTCGCTGGAGCCCGATGACCTGCTCGGCATCGGAGAAGTGTCGCGCCGCACCGGCGTGGCGCCCTCGGCGCTGCACTTCTACGAGGAGCTCGGCCTCATCGCCGCGACCCGCAGCGCCGGCAACCAGCGCCGATACCCACGGCACATGTTGCGCCGGATCTCGTTGATCGTGGTCGCCAAGCGGCTCGGCATCCCGCTGAGCGACGTGCAGGAGGTGTTCACCAGCCTGCCCGTGGACCATCCCCCCTCGCAGCGAGACTGGCGCCGTGTGGCCCAGCTCTGGCGCGCCGAGCTCGAGGCCCGCAGGACGCAGCTCGATCACCTGCAGCGCGAGCTGACCGGGTGCATCGGCTGCGGCTGTCTCTCACTGAAGGCGTGTGGGCTGCTCAATCCCGAGGATGCACTGGCCGACGAGGGTCCCGGCCCGCGGCGCATCTGACCGCGCCGAGCGGGTCGACAAGAATTCTTGTACCAAATCGGTACAGGAACCCGTAGGGTGGTGATGTGCCTCGCCCAGCAACACCACTCGACCCCGTCACTGCCTCGCGCCTGCGCATGGCGGCGGCGCGGGAGTTCGCCGCGCTCGGGTTCGATGGCGCCTCGCTGAACCGCATCGTCGCGAGCGCGGGCATCGCCAAGAGCTCGCTCTACCACCACATCGGCGGGAAGCAGGCGCTGCTCGACGATCTGCTCGAGGCGCTCTCCGGGGCGGTCGAGGACGCACTGCGGCGACTCGACTCCGCCACGCTCTCCACCGCCACGTTCTGGGCAGCGGCAGCAGCAGCCATCGACGACCTCACGCAGGTAGGTGAGCAGCACCCGGAACTGCTCGAGTTCGCGTCCCTCGTGCACGGACCCGACGGCGTCGAGGCACTCGCGAGACTCCGCGCGGGCGCTCTCGCCCGCGTGCGCGACTACCTCGAACGGGGCCAGCATCTCGGCGTGGTCCGCAGCGACCTCCCTGCCGGCCTGCTCGCTGAGATCGCTGTGGCCACGCTCGTGGCCGTCGACGCCTGGGTGCTCACCGATCCTGCAGGATCCGAAGCCGCCGCCCGCATCGCACTGACCATGCTCCACACCAGTCTGGAGGCCGCCTGACGTGGCGACCATCGCTTTCTGTCCCATCACGTTCAACCTCGCCGAGGTGACGCGCATGATCGAGGTCGCGCGCGCACTCGACCCCGAGCACAGCGCCACCTTCATGGGCTACGAGGCCGACTTCGCCGACCTCATCACCGAGGCAGGCTTCAGCTACCACGCCGCCGAGCCGGCCTTCACACCCGCGGAGCGCGACCAGGTGCTTCGCTTCGACCAGGGCAAGACGCTGCGCACACCCTTCACGTACGAGCTAGTCGCCGAGCGAGTGAAGGCAGAACGAGCCTTCATCCGCGAGACCGGTGCGGCCGCCGTCGTGATCGGGACCAACCCCACCTCGATGATCTCGGCCCGTGCAGAGAAGGTCCCGCTGCTGTACCCGGTGCCGTTCGCGCTGACGCAGCCCCATGTCGCACAGGCGCGCCGGCTCGGACTGGTGAAGGGAGCGAGCGTGCGCGCCCGCACGATCGACACGATGGCGACCAGCATGGTGCGCTGGGCGTACAACAGAGCACCGCTCGCGCCACGGTCGTTCCGGCGCGTGGCGCAGGAGCACGGGGTGCCACCGCTCCGCACGGTCGTGTCCCTGCTCGAGGCCGACCACAACCTGCTCACCGTGATGCCGGCGGAGCTCGAGGGGTACACGCTGCCGCCGGGCTACGAACGCGTCGGACCGATCTTCGCGCGCCTCGACGCACCGATGCCCACGATCGTCAGTGAGCTGGCGGCCCGGCCGGAGCCGCTGGTCTATCTGGGGCTCGGCTCCTCGGCCAGCCGCGACGTCGCGCTCGCTGCTGCCCGCCGCCTCGGCTCGATGCCGGTCAACGTGATCGCCCCGATCCGGCACTACGTCGACGCCT
Organism: Pseudactinotalea sp.; assembly: GCF_048594945.1. Taxonomy (NCBI): domain Bacteria; kingdom Bacillati; phylum Actinomycetota; class Actinomycetes; order Micrococcales; family Cellulomonadaceae; genus Pseudactinotalea; species Pseudactinotalea sp. The sequence continues at coordinate 6,405 of NZ_JBMDXJ010000510.1, forward strand.
CCGACGTCCTTCCGGCCAACGTCCACGTGACCGACCTGGTGCCGGCCCACCAGCTCGCCGGGCTCGTCGATGCCGCGGTGCTGCACGGCGGTCAAGGCACGGTGCAGACGGCCTGCGCGACCGGTGTTCCGTTCGTCGGCATGGGGCTGCAGCCCGAGCAGGTGTGGAACGTGGACGTCTGTGTGCGGCAGGGCAATGCCCTCGCGCTTGCCCCTGGCCGAGCCGGAACCACAGCGCTCAGCGATGCCGTGTCTCGACTGCTCGCCGAACCATCGTTCCGCCTCGCCGCCGAACGTGTCCGCGACATCTGCTGCCACGAGGACGGAGCCCGCGCGAGCGCGCAGGTGATCTCGCGGGTGGTCGGATAGCGTCAGCTCCGCGCGCCGCCCCCCAGGCCCGCCTCCCGGGCATGGACGATGGCGGCGGCGCGATCGCGCAGCGACAGCTTGGCCAGCACGGTCGCCACGGTGTTCCGCACGGTCTTGGGACTGAGCGTGAGGCGCCGCGCGATCGTGGTGTTGTCCAGCCCGTGCGCCACGAGGTCGAGCACCTCGCGCTCGCGCGCCGTCAGCTGCGGGAACGGCAGTCGTGCGGCTCGCTGGCCGCCGAGCACATACGACATCGCGCGCTCGGCGACCGCGGGGGAGAGGATCATCTCGCCCGCTGCCACAGCTCGCACGGCGCGCTCGACGGCGTCCGGCGGGGCGGACTTCACCAGGAATCCACGCGCTCCCGCGCGTACGGCGGCGACGACCGCGTCATCGTCCTCGTGCATCGTGACCACCAGCACACGAAGCTCGGGCCGGGAGCCGACCAGGTCGCGCGTGAGGTCGATGCCCGAGCCGTCCCCGAGGTCGAGATCCATCAGCACGACGTCGGTCTCGTGCCGCCCGGAGAACAGCTCCCTCGCGGCCGCCGCACCCGCTGCCTGCCCGACCACGGTGACGCCGTCGAGCGAGTCCAGGAGCGCCGCCATCCCGATCCGGAAGACCGGGTGATCATCGACGAGCGTCACCCGCACCGCCGCGTTCATACCGGCACCACCCCTGGCTCGACGGGCAGCGTCGCACGTACCACCGTGCCTCCGCCGGCGCCGGGCCCGATATCGAGGTCGCCGCCCAGCTCCTGCGCGCGCTCACGCATCGACCGAGTGCCGACGCCGTCGGCGGCCTCGACCGCGCGACCCACGCCCTCGTCCTCGCAATGCACCAGGAGCAGGCCGCGACCGCCGTCGGCCTCCGAGAACTCAACCTTCACCAGGCAGCCGGGCACGCCCGCATGCCGGGAGGCGTTGAGCACCGACTCCGAGACCACGGCGTAGGCGGCAGCGGCCACGCGCGGGTCCAGACCGCGCAGCGCGTCCGGGTCGCGGACCGGCAGCCCTCGGACCTCGACGGCGAAGCCCAGCTCCGCGTGTCGGCTCACCAGCTCGGTGAGTGCCGCGGCCAGGCCGCGCTCCTCGAGCACCGGCGGGAGCAGGCTGCGCGAAAGCAGCCGCACGTCCTGCACACGCTGCGCCACCTCATGCTGCAATGCCGCGAGCACGGCATCAGCCCCTTCCGGATCGGTGCGGAGCGCGTTGCGCGCACCCTGCAGCCCGAGCCGCAGCCCGGAGAGCCAGGGCCCGATGCCGTCATGGAGCTCACGCCGGATCAGCCGCCGCTCAGCCAGCCGCGCGTGCGTGGCGGCATCACGCGCCCGCACCACCTCGGCGGTCGCCCGCACCAGTCCGAGCCCGACCGCCAGGACCGGCCGCAGCGACTCCAGCGCGTCCAGCGTGCGCCGGTCGAGCAGCTCGCCCGGAGGCGGCGTCACCGTGAGTACGCCGAGCACGGGGCCGGCGGGGTCGTCGCCCTGCCGGACCTCGCGCAGGATCGGCGTGCTCGACGGCGTTCCCCACCTCCCGATCGCGTTCTCGCCGGAGACGGTGAGGGTGACCGACTCCAGGCGCAGCGCCTCGCCCACCGCCGTGGCGAGCTGGTGCAGCAGCTCCACGTGCTCACTGCTCGTCAAGGAGGCCCCGACCCGTAGTGCTGCGCGCCCCGCCGAGGTCGCCTCGCCGTAGACGAGACGATGCACACGGGTCTCCAGACGCCGTCGGACGGGTTGCACAGCGAGCACCACCCCGACCGCCGCGACCACCTGCGCGAGTGTCGAGCTGCCGACGAGACTGGTCGCGACCCACACGAGTGCGGCGTAGACCATGACAAGACCGAGCGTCAGCATCCCGGCGAGGACCGCGCGGCTCACCGCGAGGTCGATACCCCACAGGCGATTGCGGAGCATCGTCACCAGCAGCGCACCCGGGAACAGCGCCTGGCAGGCCAGGTGGGAGATCGGGACCAGCAGGACCACGCCGGCGTCGGTGTACGGCACGAGCAGCAGCGGGAGGAAGGACACCGCCATCAGCGCGGTGCCCGCAGCGAGCAGCCCCAGGCCGGCGCGCTCGGCAGCGGGACCCCGGCGGTGCCGCCAGAACACCGCCGCCGCGGTTCCGAGGCCCACGACGACCACGGCCAGCAGCAGCCCGCTGTTGTCGGCCTCGGGTGCGAGCAGCCGCTGCGTGGTCAGGGCCATCGTGGTGAGGATCCCGACGGCGGTGCCCAGTCGGGCTGTCGGGTCCAGCGGCCTCTCGCGCACCAGCCAGGGCACCACGAGGAACAGGGCGAGCGTGCCGGGCACCCAGGCCGACCCGAACAGACCGATCGCGGCAGCGCCTCCGGGCGCACCTGGATGGCTGAGCGTGAACGAGGCCCAGCCGCCGCCGAGCGCTGCGAGCCCGCCACCGATCGCGGCGATCGCTACCAGCCAGGCGACCGGGTGGCTGCGGCGGAGCAGGATCACGGCGGCGACGGCGCCGTACACGAGCCCCACCATGACATCGACCACGAGGAACAGCACGTCCGGTGACACCGGCGTGCGGCTGGCGAGCTGCAGCAGCGCACCGGCGACGGCGGGCAGCGCAGCCGCGACGGCCACCACGAGGGCGGCGCGAGGCCGCCCGGGGTAGCGCGGCATCGTCGTCATGCGCTGAAGATAGGGGTAGCCGGCGGGGTGAGGGAACACCCCCGCGGCAGGGACCGCGGAGGTGCTCCTGCTGCCTCCGCCCTCACCCCCGCTGCCGGTCCCCGAGAGCGAACCCGAGCGACGCGATCAGGACCCAGATCGGCCCGATGAATCCGGCCATGTACTGGAACGGCGAGACGCCCGCGATCACGGTCAGCGTGCCGAGCACCAGTGAGACCACGCCGACCCATCGAGGTGCGGCGCCGTGCCGCAGCGCTGCGAGCGAGACGGCGATCGCCGACAGCCCGGCACCGACCCACAGCCACGGGATCGTGGCGACCCAATCGGTGTAGAACGCCGCCGACTCCGGAACGTAGGCGCTCGGGTCGGAGAACCCCAGGGCGAACTGGGTGTCGAGACCGCTGCCCACCAGCAGCGCGGCTGCGGTGAGCAGCAGCCCGCCCAGCGCGACCTGGCCGTGCAGCGCGCCGGCGGGGCCTTGCTGGTCGAGCCTGCGCTTGAGGCCGGCGGCGAACACCGGCAGCACCAGCATCGTGAGCACAGCGAGCACATGGAACAGCAGATAGGCGCCCTGCTTGGTGGCGGCCTCGGCGAGTATCTTCTCGGCGTCGCCTGCGGTGGCTTCCCAGTCGATCGACGCCGCCATCGAGGCCTGGATGGTCGCGATCCCGAGCAACCCGGCGGCGACGCCGCTCCAGGCCCACGCCCGTGCGGGACGTGGCGCGGTGGTTGCCTGTGCGACGGGGATCGGTTCGGTCACGTGCGTGGACATGGCACTCCTCGGTTCGTGCCCGCCGACGGTCGGCGGGCGGCCGAGGCCTACGCTCTGCCGGGCAGCGTCCCGGGCACCAGGGCTCCGTGCCCGACTGTCCGGGCGGAGTGCCTCACTCCCAGCGGAACAGTCGAGCCGAGAGCAACCCGGACACCACGATCGCCGCCACCAGTGCCAGCAGATGCCGGGCCTCGGGCACCTCGCCCAGCCAGGTGGTGCCGAGCGCGGCGACAGCGGCGCCGATCGGAAGCAGCTCACCCACCCGGGCGACGGCGTCGGGCAGGTTCGACGTCGGGCCGAACATGCCGCCGACCGCGCCGAGCACGAAGAACGTGCCGAGCCCGATCGCCACGGCGGCGTTGGGCGACGGCGCGATCGACGCGACCAGCACCCCGACGGCGTACATCGCCGCAGCGGCCAGTGCAAAGACCGCGATCGCCAGGCCAGGCCTGCTCGGCATGTTCGCACCGAACCCGAGGATCGCCACCCCGAGGGCCAACAGCACGCCGAGCGCCGTCTGCAGCACGCTGACCACCAGCTGCGCGACCAGGATCATGACGGGGGAGGCCGGTGTGACGCCCAGCCGCCGCAGCACCCCGGTCTTGCGGTAGTAGGAGAGGAAGCTCGGCATGTTGACCACGCCGATCGTGGCCACACCGATCACGAGGATCAGCGGCAGCACATAGACGTCGAACGCGGACAGGCCGCCGAGCCCGGGCAGTGGATCGGTGCTGCTGCCCAGCCCGTTCATCACGAGGAACAGCATCGGCAGCGCGATCGGCACGACCAGGCCGGCGGTGTCGCGCGCAACCATCTTGGCCTCGGCCGCCACCAGCGCGGTCCAGGCACGCAGGCCCGGGCGGAAGTCGGGCACGGTGTTCTTGACGGCGGCGGTGGTCATCGCGTCGCTCCTTCGAGATCGTGGTCGGTATCGGTTCCGAGGCTGTGCCCGGTGAGGGCGAGGAAGGCGTCGTCGAGCGTGGGCTGCTCGAGCCGGGTGTCGGTCGCGACCACGCCGTCACGGACCAGCGCCGTGCTCACCGCGACGAGCAGGTCGCCCTCGCCGGTGGCGGTGACGCGATCACCGCGCACCTCCACCTGCGTCACCTCGGGCAACGCCTCGAGCGTGGCTGCCTCGAACGGTCCGCCGTCCGGGACCCGGAAACGGACCCGCTGACCCAGCCCGGCGGCCGACACGAGCCCGGCTGGGCTGTCCTGGGCGACCACCCGACCGGCGTCGAGCAGCGCGACTCGGTCGCACAACCGCTCCACCTCCTCCATGAGGTGACTGACCAGCAGCACGGTGACACCGCCGTCGCGCAGTCCCTCGACGATCGCCCAGATGTGGCGTCGAGCCTCGGGATCCAACCCCGTGGTCAGTTCGTCGAGGATGACGACGCGCGGCTGGCCGACGAGCGCGAGTGCGATCGAGAGTCGCTGCTTCTGTCCGCCCGACAGCTTCTCGAAGCGTACGTCGCGGTGCTCGGTGAGGCCCACCGAGTCGATGAGCTCGCGCTCGTTCGCCGGGCGGGCGTAGAAGGTCCGGTACAGCCGCACCAGCTCGGTCACGGTGAGGGCTGCATGCAGCTCGCTCTCCTGCAGCTGCACCCCGAGCAGCTGGCGGACTCGCCGGCGGTCCCGCCACGGGTCGAGCCCGAGGATCTCAACGCTGCCGGCGTCGGGTCGGCGCAGCCCGGCGATCATCTCCACGGTGGTGGTCTTGCCGGCACCGTTGCGGCCGAGGATCCCGACCACCGCGCCTTCCTCGACCGTGAGGCTCACGCCATCCACGGCAGTGCGGTTGCCATAGCGCTTGCGTAGGTCGCGGGCCTCGACGGCGGTCATGCGGGTCTCCCTCGTTCGTGCCCTGCCACGTGGTGCGGGGCGTCGTGTCGACGCTAGGAGCCGGCCGGGTGCGGGCGCGCGTGCCGGAGGTCACGACGTGCTGCCGTGACTTCCGGCACAGGCGGGCGTGCGTCGCGACCCGTACGCTCGAGTCGTGGACAGGCGCGACCCGGACCTGTGGGCCGGAGCCTTCGGGCTGCTGGTCTGCCTCGCCGTGGGTGTGGTGTTCCTGCTGTTCCAGGTTCAGGGCGGGACCTTCACGAGCGTCCCCGTGGGCGTGTGGTGGACCTCGTACGGCGGCTTCATGATCACGCTGGTGGCCGCGCAGTGGTTCATGGGCATCGAGCGGGAGCGCCTGGCTCGGGTTGCCTTTGCCGCGCAGGTGGTGCTCGGGATCGTGATCGTGGTGACCGCGACCGGTGCCGGCTGGTTGCCGATCCTGGTCGTCTACACGGCGGCGCTGAGCGCGTACGTGGTGCCATGGCGATTCACCGCCGTGGTGATCGCCGCCAACTCGGTGGCGGTCGGGGTGGCCTCGTGGCTCGGCACCGGAGCGCTGATGCAAGCGGTGGTGAGCGGGCTGATCTACACCCTGCTGCAGATCGGCACCTACCTCGCCGTGCGGGCGCACCACCGCGAGGTCACGATGCGCACCCAGCTTGCGGCTGCGCATGCCGAGCTGCGCGCCACGAGCACGATGCTCGCGGAGTCCTCCCGCGCCGACGAACGGCTGCGCATCGCCCGTGACCTGCACGATGCCGTGGGACACCAGCTGACCGTGCTGGCGCTGGAGCTGGAGATCGCCTCGCATCGGGCCACGCCCCCGGCGAGCGAGCACGTGGCGCGAGCTCGTGCGGTGGCGAGCGACCTGCTCACTGACGTCCGCCAGACGGTGGGTGAGCTGCGCCGCCGCGCGCCCGACCTGCGCGTCATGCTCGAGCGAATCGTCACCGGCATCCCCGCCCCCCGCATCCACGTGCAGGTCGCCGATGACGTCGAGCTCGACGAGGTCCGCACGGTCGCACTGGCGCGCTGCGTCCAGGAGATCGTCACCAACACGATCCGCCACGCCCACGCCGCCCATCTGTGGATCGACGTCGCGTGCGAGGAGAGCGGAGCCGTGGTGCTCACCGCCAGGGACGACGGCCGCGGCACGGCGCGGCTCGAGATCGGGAACGGCCTGCGCGGCATCACCGAGCGCGTGGCGGACCTCGGGGGCGACGCCACCTTCTCCAGCGAGAATGGTTTCCGTGTCGAGGCGAAGGTGCCGGCCGCGTGATCCGACTCGTCGTGGTCGATGACCAGACGCTGGTGCGGCAAGGCATCCGTGGTCTGCTCGAGCTGGCCGACGACGTCGACGTGGTCGCCGAGGCCGACGACGGCATGACCGGTCTTGCCGCGATCCGCGAGCACGCACCTGACGTGGTGCTGCTCGACCTGCGGATGCCGCGCCACGACGGGATCTGGGCGCTGGAGGCGCTGCGCTCGGCCCGGCTGGAGGTGCCGGTGCTGGTGCTGACCACCTTCGACGACGACGAGCTGGTGCTCGCGGCGATCCGCGCCGGAGCGCGCGGCTACCTGCTCAAGGACGTCACGTTGGACTCGCTGGTCGGTGCGATCCGCACGCTCGCCGAGGGCGGCACGCTCGTGCAGCCCGCCATCACCGACCGCGTGCTGCGTGCGGTCCGTGAGGGAGCCGTGCTGTCCGAGGACGACGACGGCGCACCGGTGGTGCTCGGCGATCTCACCTCACGGGAGGTCGAGATCCTTCGCCTCGTGGCCGGCGGGTACTCCAATCGAGAGATCGCGCACGCGCTCCACCTCGCCGAGGGCACGGTGAAGAACCACGTCTCCGCTGTGCTGCTCAAGCTCGGTACTCGCGACCGCACACGCGCCGTGCTCCGCGCCCTGCATCACGGCCTGCTGCAGTAGCCCGCCGCCCCGAGGCGCCGAGACCGAGGCTCCCCGCCGAGACCGCGTGGTGCACCCCGCGGTCTCGACGCCTGGCCGCGGTCTCGGCGGGTGAGAGTCCGTGACGTCGCTCTGTCCGGTCAGGGCGCGTAGCAGCGGATCTCGGCGACTGCAGCCGCCGGGTCGCCGTTCGTCGCATGCACGACCAGCCGCAACCGGTCGCTCGTGACCGGCCCGCTGAGATCGTGCTGCCGCCGACGAGCCGCGTTGTCGGTGACGGTGAGCACCCGACGCCACCCCTCGCCGTCGGCGATCTCGATCGAGTAGTCGCGCACGCACTGGGGGTCGCGGAACCCCGGGGGATACCGGTCGTACTCGCGGAGCACGCTGCCGGCGAACGTGAGCTCGACGCGACCGATCGTGCGCGCGTCGTCCCAGCTCAGCTCCAGCCACTGGTCGAACGGCTGCGCCGGATCGGACCGCCACACGTTGGTGGAGCGGTGCGGGCGAGTGACGCCCGTGAGGACCTCTGAAGCGGGCCACGCCGGCTGGGCCGGGTTGACCCGGTGGCTGAGGGTGATGGCGTCGAGATACCGGCGCATCCGCCCCGAGCCGATCCGGACCGCCGAGACGCTCCCGGGCACCACGGTTCCGGCGCGGTGCCAGGTCACCTCCGGGTCGGCGTCGAGGTCGAGGCGGAGGTAGCGCACGTCGCCGCTCTCCCCAGCACGCAGCGCCTCGAGGTCGAGATCGACGTCCCAGGTGACCCAGGTCCGCTCGCCCGGGCGGACCACCAGCTGCGTCGTGGCCAGCGATGGCAGATCGTCGATCCGGTAGTCCCAGATGTGGTCGACGGCGACCAGGTGCGCTCCGATGGTCCGTTCGCTGTCCGTCGGGTTGCTCAGGCACACCGACACCTGCTGCAGGCCGGGTGCGTCGGCGCCGATGCCGACCGCGATCCACTGACCGCGGCGCTCGTGCAGGGCGTCGTCCGGCTTGGAGTAGTTCCCGAGGCCGCCGGTCGCGCCCACCGTGTGGGGTCCCGCCCCGTGACCCAGCGCGCTCGAGGACGCACGCACGCGCGCATCCCTGGCCAGATCGTCGGGATCATGACCGACCACCGAGGGGAGGAACGCCCCGTCGCGGAGCAGCTGCTGTTGCACGGTCCCGATCGCGCGGGTGGCGACCTCATGCACGGGGACGTGGTCACGGACCGCGATCCCGGCCGCGGTGCCCGCCGCTTGTCCCATGATCGCCGTCGTGGCCTGGACCCGCACCGACCCGAGCGCGACGTGCGTCGCGGACACGTTGCGACCCGCCATCAACAGGTTCGGGACCTCCAGCGCTACCAGCGAGCGCAACGGCACGCCGAACGGCCCCACGTAGGCCGCCACCGCGGCGGGTGCCGTGGACACGTGACCCTCGGCAGCCGTGGGCTCGCTGGTCTCGGCGAGCAGCCCGCCCGGGGTGTGCAGGTCGATGTTCCAGCCCCCGTAGGCGATCTCGTCCTCGAACGGCTCGGAGCGGAACAGATCGGCTTCGGTCAGCAGGTGCTGCCCCATGATGCGGCGGCTCTCGCGCTTGCCCGGCACCTGGCCGATCCAGTCGAGCGCGTACGTGGCCGCGCGATCCTTCAAGTACGGATCCTTGTTCTTGATCCAGTCCCACACCCCGAGGGCATGCCGAGTGAGCTCGTGCCGGATCGTCTCGGCGTCATCGATCGTGTGCCACGGCACGCCGATCTCGATCCACCAGTAGCCGCCCTTGAGCGTGGACGGGCGGCGACCTCCCCGGTAGAAGAACGCGGCATCCTCGTAGGAGACTGCCCAGTCCGGGAGCTCGAAGTCCACCGGCCGCCCGACGTCCTTGGTCTTGATGTGGATCGAGTTGCCCATGACGTCGTCCGACGCCTCCGGCGGCGCGTGCGGCTCGTCGAACTCGGCCCTGCCCTCCGTGCCCATGCGCCAGGGCGCGCCGGCGAGCGCCGCCACCACGCCGTCACCGGTGCAGTCCACGAACACCTCGCCGTGGATCTGCGTCTCGGTCTCGGCACTGGGGGTGTAGGTGCGCACCGCGGAGAGCCGCTTGTCGTCCTCGAGCACCACGTCGCGCACGATCGTGTTGAGGTGCAGCGTCAGGTGCGGCGTCCGTTCCACCAGGTCGTACAGCGTCAGGTCCCAGACGCTGTTGGTGAAGCCGTTCTCGAAGATCTCCTCGTGGTTGAGCAGCCGCTCACGCTCCAGCAGATCGCCGATGATGCCGGTCTCACGGGCGTACGCGTGGTAGTTGGCGGCGCCGCGAGGGACCACGCGCACCTCTGAGGAGCTGTTGCCGCCGAGCACAGGGCGGTCCTGGATCAGGACCGTCTCCAGGCCGAGTCGCGCGGCGGCGACGGCCGCGCTGACACCGGCGAGACCTCCTCCGCAGACGACGACCTGGGCATGTTCGACACGAGTACGCACAAGATTCCTTCGGTTGGTGGTGGGCGCTGAGCGCGGTCGGGCTCAGCCCTTGAGGCCGGTCGTGGCGATGCCGGCGATCAGCTTGCGTTGGAACAGCAGGAAGAACACGAAGACGGGCAGCAGCGAGACCAGCGACATGGCGAACAGCTGTCCGTACGAGGACTGCCCCATCGCGTTCATGAACATCCGCAGCCCGAGCGGCACGGGGTAGTCGTTGAGATCGCTCAGGTAGATCAGCGGGCCGAGGAAGTCCTCGTAGGTCCAGATGAAGGTGAAGACCGCTGTCGTGGCCAACGCCGGCACGGTGAGCGGAAGCATCACTGAGCGGAACATGCGCCAGCGGCCGGCGCCGTCGAGCTCGGCGGCTTCATCGAGCTCACGCGGGATGCCGCGCATGAACTGGACCAGCAGGAAGATGAAGAACGCGTCCGTGGCGAGGAACTTCGGCACGATGAGAGGCAGATAGGTGCCGACCCATCCTGCCGCCGAGAACAGCGCGTACTGCGGGATCAGGGTCACGTGCGCCGGCAGCATGACGGTGCCGAGCATGACGGCGAACCAGATCCTCTTCAGCGGGAAGTCGAGCCGCGAGAACGCGTACGCGGCGAGCGTGCACGCGATCAGGTTGCCCGCGACCGCACCCGCGCAGATGATGAAGGAGTTCGCCAGGAACGCGCCGAACCCGGGTGGGTTGGCAGCCCAGCCGGCCGGGAAGTTCGCCAGGTCCACGTGCGTGGGCACGATCGTGGGGCTGGCGAAGATCTCGCTCTCCGGCACGACAGAGCTGCGAGCCATCCAGAGCACCGGGTACAGCGTGGCCAGGCAGAGCAGGAGCATCAGGCCGTGCCAGGCCGTGGTCGCCAGAGCGGAGCGGCCGCGGCGAGCGCGGGCAGGCGGCGGCAGGGGCGTGGTGGCTCGGTCGGTCGCGGAGGGGGCCCGGGTGGCGGTGGTGGTCATCAGCTCTCGTCCGAGTAGTGCACCCACCGGCGGGCGCCGAGGAAGTTGACGGCGGTGAAGGCCGCGATGATCGCCACCAGCACCCAGGCCATCGCGGAGGCGTAGCCCATCTCGAACTCGCCGAAGCCCTTGATGTAGAGGTACAGCGTGTAGAACAGCGTCGAGTCGACGGGTCCGCCCGTACCGTTGGAGATGATGAACGAGGGCGTGAAGGCCTGGAACGCGACGATCGTCTGCATCACCAGGTTGAAGAACACCAGCGGCGTGAGCAGCGGGAGCGTCACCGAGACGAAACGACGTACGGTGCCGGCGCCGTCCACGCGTGCCGCCTCGAGCAGCTCACCGGGGATCTGGCGCAGCCCGGCGAGGAAGATCACCATCGGGGATCCGAACTGCCAGATCGCGAGCACGATCAGCGTCGCCAGGCTGGTGTCCGGCGAGGCGATCCAGTTGGGGCCGTCGATGCCGACGAGCGCCAGCAGCTGGTTGATGGCGCCGCTGCTGCCGAAGAGCTGACGCCACAGCACGGCGATCGCGACACTGCCGCCCAGGAGCGAGGGCAGGTACAAGGCGGCCCGATAGAAGGACATGCCCCGCAGGGTCCGGTTCATCAGGACGGCCAGGCCCAGGGCGACCACGAGGCGCAGCGGGACCGACACCAACACGTACGTGAAGGTCACGCGCAGCGACTGCAGGTAGCGAGGGTCGTCCGTGAAGAGCGTGCGGTAGTTCTCCAGTCCCACCCAGACCGGGTCGTGGAACAGGTCGTACTCCGTGAAGGACAGGTACGCCGAGGTCACCATCGGTCCGATCACCAGGGCGGCCAGGCCCACGAACCACGGCAGCAGGAACAGGTACCCGGCGCGTGCCTCCTTCCGGCGGCGTGCCGTCCACCGGGGTCGCGTGCGCGGGTGAGCGCTCGCGACCCCGGGCGTCGGACCAGTCACTGTGCTCAGCCCTGCGCGTCGGCGAAGAAGGCATCCACGGCGTCGTCGATCGAGGTCTGGCCGAAGGCGACCTGCTCGGCGAGCTGGTCCATCAGGGTGCGCGAGTCAGCGAAGCCATCGGGCCAGAGGCGGTTGAGCGGGCGCGAGTTCTCGGCCACGACGTCCATGTACTCGACCGCGGGGCGTTCCTCGTCGGTGACCGAGTCCGCGATCTGGGTGCGCGCATCCGCGGTGGGCGGGATGCCCAGCGAGGCGCCGAGCGTGCCGACGGCCTCGGGGTCGTTGACGAGGTGCTCGATCAGATCAGCGGCACCCTGCGGATTCTGCGACCAGGCGGAGATCGACCACAGGCTCGCCGCGTTGATCCACAGGCTCGGGTTCGTGACGTTGTGCGGCGGCAGCGCGATCTCCAGGGCGCTGTCGGTCATGGTCTGCAGGGCCACGTAGTCCTGGGTCCAGAAGAATCCACTGGCGGCGGTTCCGGTCGCGAGTGGGTTGGCCGGGATGTTTCCGCTGGACTCTGCGGTGATGTCGGCAGGTGGGACCGAGCCCGCCTCGCGCATGTCCGCCCACATCTGGAACCAGGAGCGCAGGTCGTCGGGAGTGGCGTTGATCGTGCCGTCCTCGGCGTAGAACTCCCGGCCGGAGTCGCGCACGTAGAGGATGAACAGGATCATGTCGCCGGAACCGTCCTGCACGCCCCAGTACTCACCGCCGCTCGCCGAGCGCACGTCCTCGGCGAAGCCTGCGAGGTCGTCCCAGCTCCACTCGCCCTCGGGCGCGGCGACGCCCAACTCATCGAGCATGTCCGCGTTCGTCACGAAGCCTGTGGCGTTCGTGGCGGCGACCACGCCGTAGGTCGCGTCGCCGACGGCGCCGAACTCGCGGATCCCCTCGTCGAGGCTGCTGAGATCGAGGTCGACGTCGGACAGGTCCAGCAGCGAGTCACGCTCGGCATAGGTCGGCAACTGGCTGGCGGCCTGCATGAGCACGTCCGGCAGGTCTCGGCCGGCCACCTGGGTGGCGAGCTTGTCCCAGTAGCCATCCCACGGTTGCGGCTCGACGCTGACCTGCGGACCGCCTGCGGCCGTGAACGCCTCGATCGCGGTCTCGAGCGTGCGGTGCTGGTTGTCGACACCCCACCACGCGGCTCGGATCGGGTCATCCGTGGCGGGGCCGCCCCCGCCCTCGCCACCGGTGTCGGTGCCACCGACGCCGCATGCCGCAAGCGCGAGAGCTCCCGCGAGCAGAGCGGCGGTGGCGGCGGTTCTGCGGACTGTGCGTCGAGCGGACTTCATCGTTCCTCCTGGTGGGCCGGACCTCGATGACCGGCGACTTACAACGTTAGAGGTATCTGACAGGCGCGGACATGGCGCTGTCAACTGCGTCGCGATGAACGAGCAGTGGCTCGGCATCTCCAGTACCGTGCCGTCTATGCCGGAAGAGATATCAGACCGTGGCGCGGGTCCCGGGCAGCCCGGTCGCCGCACGCGCACCGTGGTCGGCATCAAGGACGTCGCGGCGCGCGCCGGCGTCTCCTGGAAGACCGTCACGAACGTCATCCACGGGCGGCCTCACGTGGCCGCCGCGACCAGGCGCACGGTCGAGCGGGCGATCGCCGAGCTCGGCTATCGCCCGAGCCTGGCTGGTCGGCAGCTGCGGCACGGACGCACCGGGCTGCTGGCGGTCTCGGTCCCCGATCTCGCGACCCCCTACTTCGCGGAGCTGGCGAGGGCGGTCGTGCGGCGTGCGCGCGAGGACGACTACACGGTCCTGATCGACGAGACGGGGCACTCGGTCACGCGCGAGTCGGCAGCGGCTCGCGGGTATTCCGTGCGCTTCACCGACGGGGTGCTGTTCAGCCCGTCGCGGCTCTCCGGTGCCGACGTGGCTGCGCTGCAGACCGACACCCCGATCGTGCTCCTCGGCGAGCAGGCCGATCCGGGCGGCCTCGACCATGTCGGCATCGACAACGTCACGTCCGCGCGCGATGCCGCACGCCACATGCTCACGATCGGGCGCCGGCGATTCGCTTTCCTCGGGGCCGAGATCGGACCACACCGCAAGGCGTCGGCTCTGCGGATCGCCGGCGTGCGTGCCGAGCTCGCGGCAGCCGGCAACACGGCCGACCTCACCCTGCTGGAGACCAGCGAGTACTCGCGCTCGGAGGGTTTCGCGCGGACCCGTGCGGCGTTCGCCGACGGCACGCACTGGGATGCGCTGATCTGTGCCAGCGACCTCGTGGCGATCGGTGCGCTGCATGCACTGGCCTCGCTCGGCATCCGCATCCCCGAAGACGTCGCCGTGCTGGGCTGGGACAACGCACCCGAGGCCGAGTATGCGTGGCCCCCGCTGACCACGATCGCGCCGAACATGGCGGAGTTCGGTGCTCGCGCGTTCCAGCTGCTGACGGCGCGGATCGCCGAGCCCACGGCACCGCCTCGGCGCGGTCTCGTCTCGCACCACCTCATCGTGCGGAGCAGCACGCTCGGATCAGCCGCACTGTTCAACCCTGCTGTGCCATATCAGATCTGGCATGAGCGCCCTGAGGCGAGTGTGCTGATCCGAGAGGCCCGGAAGCGGGCGGGACTCACGCAACGCGCGCTCGCAGATCTCGTCGGTACCTCTCAGCCGATGATCGCCCGCTACGAATCCGGAGCGATCAGCCCGACCATCGGCTCGTTGGAACGCATCCTGGCGGCCATGGGATCCACGTTGCGACTGGATGCGCTACCCGCCGATCTGCGGTGACTGCGGCGGCGCGTGACGGATACGGCGCCGCCACCACCAGACGTAGGCCGCGAAGGCGGCGGTCAGGACGCCGATACCGATGTCGAACCAGGCGAGCTCGGGGCCGAGCATCCGCCACCGGTCGAGGGCGGCGAAGGTCACCGCGAGCAGGAGCGCTTGCGCCAGCGTGGCCACCACGGCGGTCGGGAATGCCCCGCGACTCCTCAGGATCAGCAGCACCGGCGCTGTCAGACCCCCGACGACGTTGAGCATCCACACCACTCGCAGAACAGGTGGGTAGTCGCTGAAGTACACGGCGCCGTCGTGCCCGAACTGGCGCTCGATGTAGCCGGTGTCGCCGAGCGCGATCAAGGCGAAGTCTCGGGCACCGCCGACATACAGCAGAAACATCGCCACGGCGACGACCCATATATGCCAGGGTCGTCGCGATCGGGGTCGCTCCGGTGCGGGGCGCAGATGTCCTCCTCGTTCTCGGACAGCACCGAGCCTACGGCGTGCGAGCCTCTCGACGCCATCGCCCCGGAGCCTTGCCGCAGGCGCGGGTGAAGTGCTCATAGAACTGGCTCTGGGAGCCGAACCCGGCAGCAAAGGCGACAGCCGACGTCGGCATCCTGGTGGTGACCAGCAGACGTTGGGCCTCGACCACCCGGCAGCGGGTGAGGTAGGTGCCGATCGTGCATCCCATCACGCGGCGGAACACGGTCATCGCGTGACTGGGATGGAGATGGCTGGCGGCAGCCACCTCCGTGGCGCTCAGAGGATCCCGGAACCGCTCGGCGATCAGGCGGGTCATCGTCACCGCGGCGTCGAGCTGGTCAGGCAGGTACGACGACCCCGCCTGATCGGCCGCGCTGCGCAGCACTCGCCGCACCAGCGCCTGCACCTCGAGGAACGCCAGCTCCGCGTCACCGCGCTCGAGATCGGTGTGCCAGCGCGAGGCGGCCGTGGCGGCGTCGTACTCGAGGTCGCCGGCGCCGACGACCACCATCCGGGGCTGCAGCAGCACGGCGAGCTGGTCGGCCGGGAGATCCCAGGACAGCACCGTGGTCAACGGGATGTGCAGCCACATCACGTCGCCGTGCTCGCTCGTGCCTGACCGCAGCAACTGATGCGGTGTGCCGCCCCAGAACAGCGCGACCTGCCCTGGCTCGACCGCACGCTCGAGACCCCCGAACAGGTATCGCAGGTGCCCGGTGCGCACCACGTTGAGCTCGACGTCGTCGTGTCGGTGCTGGTGCGTCATCACGGGTGGATCACCCCGGCGGGTCCAGAGCCCCGAGCGTTCGGTGATCACCCCGTCGGACATGCCGCTATCCAACCAAGGATTCCGGAGAACGTGAGATCGGGACCGGAGGCGACATCCCGCCGTCGTCCATAGATTCGAGACATGACAACGATCGCCATCATCGGAGCCGGCGGCTTCGTGTTCCCGTTCCGCCTGTTCGGGGACCTCATCAGCTTTCCCGCCTTGCAGGATGCCGAGATCCGGCTCATGGACATCGACGCCGACAGGCTCGACGGCGTCGCGTCGGCTGCGCGGGATCTCGTCGCCCATCACGGGCTCCCCGCCCGTGTGGTCACGACGACCGACCGGCGGGAGGCGCTCGACGGTGCCGACGTCGTGATCATCACCTTCCAGGTGGGTGGGGTGGCTGCGTACCGGCACGACGTCGAGATCCCGCGGCGGTACGGGATCGACCAGACGGTCGGCGACACCGTGGGGCCGGGCGGGGTGTTCAGGTTCCTACGGTCGGTGCCGGCCTACCGCGACATCGCCGCCGATGCGCTCGAGCTGTGCCCCGACGCGACCTTCATCAACTACGCGAACCCGATGGCGATGGCCACGGCGTACCTCAATGCGCTCGGGCTGCGCACCGTGGGGCTGTGCCACAGCGTGCAGGGGACCACGCGGATGCTCGCACGCACGCTCGGGGTGCCCTACGACGAGGTCAGCTACCGATGCGCCGGCATCAACCACCAGGCGTGGGTGCTCGAGTTCCGGCGCGGCAGCGAGGACCTGTACCCGCGGCTGCGTGAGGTGATGGGGGAGCGGCACCAGCTGGGCCGCGGAGCCGGCGGGCTCCGTGCCGACGACGGCGACCACTCGGGTGCTGCCGACGACGCCAGCACCTACGAGGGCGGCAACGAGCAGGTCCGCACCGCGATCATGGAGCAGTTCGGGTACTTCCAGACCGAGTCCAGCCACCACGCTTCCGAGTACCTGCCGTACTTCCGGAAGTCGGCCGAGATGGTGACCGAGTACATCCCGCAGCGGTGGGACTACTACGAGATCTGCGCCGCCCACGACGTGCCGGGTGACCTCACCGATCAGCTCGAGAAGCTCAAGGGTGAGTTGAAGCCTTCGGTCGAGTACGGCGCGAGCATCGTGAACTCGTTGGTGACCGGGGTGCCGAGCGTGGTCTACGGCAACGTGCCGAACGCGGGCGCGCTGATCGCCAACCTTCCTGCCGACGCGTGCGTGGAGGTGCCGTGCCTCGTGGATGCCGGCGGCGTGCAGCCCACCGCGCAGGGTGAGCTGCCGCCCCAGCTCGCGGCGCTCAACCGCACCAACGTCAACGTGCAGACGCTCGCCGTGCGAGCAGCGCTGGAGGGGAACGTCGAGCACGTCCATCACGCGGTCGCGCTCGACCCGCTCGCGGCGGCGCAGTGCACGCTGCCGCAGCTACGGAAGATGACCGACGAGCTCCTCACCGCCCACGCCTCGCTGCTCCCTCCGGAGCTGCAGCGCCGCTGACGCCCCGCCTCCCCGCGCCCGGCCCTCGACTTCGTACCCGCGGCGCGACTTCGTACTCCCGACGGTGCGAACTCGAGCCGCAGGTACGAAGTCGCGGGCGGGATGGGGCTGAGGCGGGAACCAGCGCGGCGGGCCCCGAGGCGCGGGGCGGCGTGCTCCGGCCTACGCTTCTGCTGTGACTGAGCACGTGCCCCGCTGGGCGCAGTCCGCTGAGCGGTGGCAGGTCCCGCTCTATCTCGGGGCGATCGGCGTCGGAGCGGCGGCAGGCCTGGTGCTGCCGGGTGGAGCCACGGCCGGGCTCGAGATCGCGATCGAGCCGGTACTCGGGCTGCTGCTCTACGCGACGTTCCTCGGCGTCCCGTTCACGCGACTGCGGGAGTCGCTGACCGACTCCCGGTTCCTCGTCACGGTGCTCGTGCTCAACTTCGTGGTGGTGCCGCTCGTGGTTGCGGCGCTGCTGCCGCTGGTCCCGGGGGAGGCGGCGATCCGGGTCGGCGTGCTGCTGGTGCTGCTGACGCCGTGCATCGACTACGTCATCGTGTTCACGCGGCTCGCGGGCGGGGCAGCGGATCGCCTGCTCGCGGCGGCGCCACTGCTCATGCTTGCCCAGATGGCACTGCTGCCGGTCTACTTTCTCCTTTTCCTCGGGCCTGCGGCGACCGATGACCTCGACCGCGGGCCATTCCTACGCGCACTGCTGCTGCTGATCGTGCTGCCGCTCGGCGCCGCCGCGCTCACGCAGGTGCTCGCGGTCCGGCGGCGTGCCGCCCGCCAGATCAACCGCGCGATGACGACGGCGATGGTCCCGTTGATGATGGTCACGCTGGCTGTGGTGGTGGGTTCGCAGATCCACGAGGTTGTCGGTTCGGCGTCGATGATCCTTGCGCTGATCCCGATCTACGCAGGCTGGTTCGTGGTCATGCCGGCGATCGGTGCCCTCGCCGCACGTATGGCTCGCCTGGATGCACCCCGCGGGCGCGCGCTGATCCTCTCCGGTGCGACCCGGAACTCGCTCGTGGTGCTGCCGCTGGCGCTCGCGCTGCCTCCGGCACTGGGACTGGCACCGGCCGTGGTCGTGACGCAGACGCTGGTCGAGCTCGTCGCGCTCGTCGTCCTGATTCGGGTGCTGCCCCGGCTGGCACGCGTTCGCGCGACCGCATAGGCCGTGCACCGCGTTCGACGCCTCCCTCCGCGCGCCGCGTCGAGGGTGCTTCCGGCTGACCGGGATCCCGGTCGAGGGCTGAGCCGTCAGGCGACCTCGCTCGAGGCTGCGTGCGGAGCCGACGCGGTGACAGCCCCAGCGCCGATGCGTACGCTGAGGTGTCATGGGCAGTGAGGCGCCGTTCATCGACACAGCGGCAGTCCCGAGCGGGACAGGCTGTGCGGAGTGCGAGGCGGCAGAGGGCTGGTGGGTCCACCTGCGCCGCTGTGCCGCCTGCGGTCACATCGGCTGCTGCGACTCCTCCGTGGGGCAGCACGCGACCGCTCACTTTCGAGAGACCGGGCACGAGCTGATGCGTACGTTCGAGCCGGGCGAGGATTGGTTCTGGAACTTCCGCACCGGGACCAACGTGTCCGGACCGGAGCTCGCTCCGCCGCTCGCGCACCCGGCGGATCAGCCCGCGCCCGGCCCCGCAGGGCGTGTCCCCGCAGACTGGCGCGACCTCATCCATCACTGACCTGCTCGCTCAACCCTCGAAGGCTTCTTGTGCTCGCCCCGCCGCTCGCGCGCCGCAACGCGCTCTCTGCCCTGTTCTTCCTCCCGGGCATCACGATCTCTTCCTGGGTCACGCGCACGCCTGATGTGCGCGATCTGGTGGGGGCGTCCACGGCGCAGATGGGGTTGATCCTGTTCGGCCTCTCGGTCGGGTCGATGATCGGCATCCTCAGCGCCGGACCGCTGCTGCGGAAGCTCGGCGCACGGCGGCTGATCGTGGTGGGGATGGCGCTGATCGCTGCCGGCACGTCGGTGGTGGGGATCGGAGCAGGCGCCGGTTCCGGCGTGGTCGTCGCCATCGGCCTCGGCCTGTTCGGGCTCGGGATGGGTGGCGGTGAGATCGCGCTCAACGTCGAGGGCGCCGAGGTGGAACGGCTGCTCGGGCGCTCGACCATGCCGCTGATGCACGGGTTCTTCTCTCTGGGCACCGTGGTCGGTGGCATCGGCGGGATGCTGCTCACCGCGGCCAGGTTCCCTGTCCTGGTCCATCTGCTGATCGCTGCAGCGATCGCGGTGGTGGTGCTCGTGGTCGCGATCCGCCCGGTGCCTGCGGACACGGGCCGTCGAACCGCGCCCGATCCGTTGGCCACGGCCGCATCGCCGCGCACGCCGCTGTGGCGCGACACCCGCTTGCTGCTCATCGGCGCGATCGTGCTCGCGCGCGCGCGCGCGGCGGGCCCGCCC
>NZ_JBMDXJ010000511.1:0-3423 GCF_048594945.1 Pseudactinotalea sp.
GGGGGTGCTCTGCCGTCCCCGCACAGAGCCCTGCCACCTCGGAGACCACCATGCCCGAACCGCTCGACGAGCGTCTGCGAGACGACGCCGCGCTCGATGAGATCGAGCTGGTGAGCCGCGTCATGATCGCCGCGTCGGAGGCGCGGGGGCGACTGTCCCAGGGTGAGGTGGACCAGATCCTCGGGGTCGGCGAACCCGTCTGACGCGACGGCCGATTGACGGCTCCGCGGTCCCACGCCCTAGCATGGTCGAGGCCTTGACCATCTCGACAGGAGAACTGGCGTGCGTATACGCATCAGACCGGTGGAGACGAGCTTCTACGACCTCTTCGCGGAGTCGGCCGAACACCTCGTCAAGGGATCGAATCTGCTGGCGCAGATCCTCGATCCCGACGCCGACCGGAAGGTCATCGGCGAGCAGATGCGGGAGGCCGAGCACGCTGCCGACGAGACCACCCACCGCATCGTCAAGCGGGTGAACTCCACGTTCGTCACCCCGTTCGACCGCGAGGACATCTACCGTCTCGCCAGCAACCTCGACGACGTCATGGACTACATGGAGGAGTGCGTCGACCTCATCGGTCTGTACGAGGTCGAGGAGTTCCCGCAGCAGTTCGCCGACCAGATCGACGTCCTGCAGCGCGCCTGCCAGCTCACGGCGGACGCCATGCCGCGGCTGCGCACCATGAAGGACCTCGAGGAGTACTGGATCGAGATCAACCGGCTGGAGAACCAGGGCGACCGCTCCTACCGCAGGATCCTCGCCGACCTGTTCAGCGGCAGCTACAAGTCGCTGCAGGTCCTCAAGCTCAAGGACGTCGTCGAGTCGCTGGAGGCGGCCATCGACGCGTTGGAGTCCGTGGCCAACACGGTGGAGCAGATCGCCGTCAAGGAGTCCTGAGCGTGGATCTCGTCCTGGCGATGGTGATCGCCGTGGTCGTGATCGCGCTGGTGTTCGACTACACCAACGGGTTCCACGACGCCGCCAACGCGATCGCCACCTCTGTCTCCACGCGCGCCCTCACGCCGCGCGTGGCCCTGGCGATGGCCGCCATCCTCAACTTCGTCGGCGCGCTGCTGGGCGTCGGCGTCGCCCAGACGATCCAGGGGATCATCGACATCGACGGCGCGGCGGCCGGTGGGACCCAGTCCGCCCACGCCCTGACGATCGTCATGGCGGCCCTCATCGGTGCCATCACCTGGAACCTGATCACCTGGTACTTCGGCATCCCGTCGTCGTCGTCGCACGCCCTGATCGGCGGCATCGTCGGTGCGGGCATCGCGTCGGCCACGTCGGTGGACTGGACCACGATGGTCGACAAGGTCGCCATCCCGATGGTGCTGTCACCGTTGATCGGCTTCCTCGGTGCATTCGGCGTGATGACGGCGATCCTGTGGATCTTCCGACGGGCCAACCCGCACAAGGTGGCCCGTGGGTTCCGGTTCTCCCAGACCATCTCCGCGGCGGCGATGTCGCTGGGTCACGGTCTGCAGGATGCGCAGAAGACGATGGGCGTCATCGTGCTCGCGCTCGTCGCGGGTGGCTTCGAGGACGGGTCACGGGTCCCGCTGTGGGTCATCGTCGCCGCAGCGACCGCCATCGCCCTCGGCACCTACTCCGGCGGCTGGCGGATCATGCGGACCCTGGGTCGGCGGATCATCGAGCTCGACCCGCCCAAGGGGTTCGCGGCGGAGTCCACCGCCGCCACGGTGCTCTACGTGATGGCGATCGGCCTGCATGCGCCGGTCTCCACGACCCACACGATCACCTCGGCGATCATGGGCGCCGGTGCCACCAAGCGCTTCAGCGCCGTCCGCTGGGGTGTGGCCAAGGGCATCGTCACCGCCTGGGTCATCACGATCCCCGCCGCGGCGAGCGTCGCTGCCGTCACCTACTTCATCGCGCGGATCTTCCTCCCGTGACGTGACGGCCCGAGCTCCCACGTCTGGTCCGCTTGGACAAGGTTCGCTGGTTGAGTAGTCGAGACGAGGTGGGGGCACCTCCCGCGAGGGACGAGCAGGGGGCGGAACGACCGAGGTCTCGACGTATCGAAACCAGCGTCTGGGTCTGCAGGGTGGTCGGTTCTGCGGGTCCGATGGTCTCGATACGCGGCGACGCGCTCCTTCGTCGCCGTCACCGCTACTCGACCACCGTGTGCTTGGCCGATCCTTCAAGCCCGGTGGTCTCGCTGCGTCGCGGCGAGGCCCCTGGTGCGACGGCTCCATCGCTGACACGCTCCGCGCGTGCTTCACTCGACCTGGTGAACCGCTCGCTCGGGTTAACCGAACCGGCCCTGGCTGTAGGCCTCGGTGGCGGGGTCGTCGGGGTTGGAGAAGATCTTCTCCGTCGCCCCGGACTCCACGAGCTTGCCGGGCTTGCCGACGCCGGAGAGGTTGAAGAACGCCGTCTCGTCGGAGACCCGTGCGGCCTGCTGCATGTTGTGGGTGACGATGACGATCGTGTAGTTCTCCTTGAGCTCGTGGACGAGGTCCTCGATGATGCTGGTGGAGATCGGGTCGAGCGCGGAGCAGGGCTCGTCCATGAGCAGGACCTCCGGCTCCACGGAGACGGCGCGCGCGATGCAGAGGCGCTGCTGCTGACCACCTGAGAGGCCCGACCCGGGGCGCGACAGTCGGTCCTTGACCTCGGTCCACAGACCGGCGCTGCGCAGGGAGCGCTCGACGACGTCGTCGGCCTCGGCCTTCTTCATCCGCTTGCTGTTCAGCTTCTGCCCGGCGAGGACGTTGTCGTAGATCGACATCGTGGGGAAGGGGTTGGGCCGCTGGAAGACCATGCCGATCATCCGGCGGACGTTCACCGGGTCCATGTCGGAGCCGTAGAGGTCCTCGCCGTCGATCAGCACCTTGCCCTCGACCCGCGCGCCGGGGATGACCTCGTGCATGCGGTTGAGCGAGCGCAGGAACGTCGACTTCCCGCAGCCCGACGGGCCGATGAAGGCGGTGACCGACCGGGCGCGGATCGGGATGTTGACTCCTTCGACGGCGAGGAAGTCGCCGTAGTAGATGTTCAGGTCGGAGACGTCGATGCTCTTGGCCATGGGGGTGTTGTCCTTCCTGGGGCGCGGGGTGCGCGGGTCAGCGCTCGCCTTTAGGCGAGAAGAAGTAGGAGACGAGGCGGGCGATGAGGTTCAGCACCATCACGATGATGAGCAGCGTGAGGGCGGCACCCCAGGCGCGGTCGAGGCTGAACTCCGGCGGGACGCCGGGGTTGCGGATGGAGGTGTAGGCGAAGACGGGCAGCGTCGCCATGCGTCCGTCGAACAGGTTGAAGTTCACCGAGTCGGTCATGCCGGCGATGATGAGCAGCGGCGCGGTCTCGCCGATGACGCGGGCGACCGCCAGCGTCACGCCGGTGACGATGCCGGCGAGCGCCGTCGGCAGCACGACCTTGACGATCGTGCGC